>JAISGL010000235.1 GCA_031263125.1 Opitutaceae bacterium
GGCGAAAACTCAATCGTCGGTTCGAATGTATGGCTCATGCAGTCGATGCCGGCGAACAGCATCGCGTATTATCAAGGCGACACGTCGTCGATCATCCGCCCGCGCAAGAAGAAAGAAGCACTCCTGGAAGAGTTTCAGGATTGGGTGATATGAAATGGAAGGCGGAAAGAGCCTGAGCAACAGTCAGAGCAAACGCGGATGGCCGCGGGTTGTTCATAATGTTCTTGAGCAAGCGGGCACTTTGAGCTTGTTGCAGCCGCGCGACTCACCTTTAACGTTCGGCAAAAAATGAAACACTTTTGGCCATATTGGATACTTCCGCTGGCGCATTTCGCCTTGGTCGCAGTCGCTGCGTTTGGTGTGCATTATTCGAATGGCATCAATGTCCACGGATTTGACGGTGATTACGGTTATTGGATGGATGTCGGCTTTTATGGCGGTCGTGCGTTTCAGTTTTCGCGCTGGGCGGTTCCCATTGCCCTCTTCCTCGTCCTGTTTCGCTCGAAGGAAAAGAAGAGAGAAACAGCTTGGTTTATCGCGGCTGCGTTGCCGGTCATCGGAGCGACTTGGACTCTCTACTCCGGTCTTGTCAGATTCTGGGAGCGTGCTTGGATTCCCGCATGATCAAAGAGCCGAACCAGACGCCAGCATGGGCAATAGGCTCATCTTTAACGTCAGCCAAAAAATGAAACACATATTTATAGTATTATTATTTTTATCGTCTCCATGCTTTGCGTTCGCTGAAGAATCAAAGATTACCGCCGGGACACCGATGGCGACTGTCGAGGCAATACTTGCCAGGAATGGCTTCCGGTACGGGGAGCAGTTTATGTTGCAGTGGCTGCCAGCAGAAGGGAATGATTTCTTGTTTTGTCGTCTCGATAAAGAGGCCACATTAGTGGTAGTTTATGATACTAAGACAAGAAAGGTCACGCATCTGGCCGTTCATTATCCGGCACCTCAAAGGCGGTCGAGGGCAGATGCCGTTATCATCGGGCCGGTTGCTGTTGCTTTCACACCAAAAGAGTATTCTCTCACATTTAAGAAAGAGGCCAACCAGCAGCCGGACCCAACGCGGGTGAAACAAACCAAAAGCAAACCAAAGGGGTCAGGTTAATCTTGGTCACTTTTTTCTTGCACTGATAGGCTGGTTGGGCAGGGTGGGGGCGTGCCAAGAATGATGCGGATACAACATCCCGGAGTGCTTTACCACGTGATTAATCGCGGCAACTACAAGAGCGACATATTTGCGAGCGATGGGGCGAGGAATGCGTTTTTGAAGGCACTTGGCGAAGCAGTAAGGAGGTATGAATGGAAGCTGCACACCTATGTTATAATAAGGAATCACTATCATTTGGCACTGGATTTAAATGAATAAAAGTGATAAAAAATCAATCTGACCCTTTTTACCCTTCCCATCAAATGATTGGGCAAATCCCGGAACAAACCATAAAGAATTCTATGATCCGCGCACTCTACACTTTAATCATTATGTCTTTTTCATTGCAGATGGCTTGTTATTCAAACATAGCTCAGCCTCGCACACCACAGGAAATGGAAGAAATGAGCGAGATTATATTTGAGGGAACTATTATATCAGTTGAATTAATAAAAATCGATGAAATTCCAGTTCCGGGAAACACTCCTATAATCATAAATAATTATGCCGCATTGGTTAAAATGTCTCTATTGCTTAAAGGGACCCTTGATGATACGGATATAATTGTCCATTTTTTTGAAATCAAGGATGCACGATATAGGGGTGAAAAAGGCACGATGTTGCATCCGGGTGACAAAAATCGATTTTACATGGATCACAACTCCATAGGGAAAAAAGCGGATGGAGGCATTATTTTCACAATAAGCGGCCGAAGAAATTTGATACACACAGATAGCCGTCAGAAAATAGCGGATTCTATTTTGAATAATGAAGTGGAATCATCAATGCTAGATCAAGATATTGCCCGCATCACAACAACTGGCGAGATAAACGTTCCTGTTTATAAAGATTCCGATGTCGAATCCAGTAAAAATATTCATTTCCAGCGAAAACAAAATCACTTTGGGTGTGGTTATTGATAATAATATTTGTTGTTGTCTTATTGGTGATTGTGAAAATAACTATAAGGAAATAAGAGAAAGCCAAAGGATTCAACCCCAACACCAACCCGAGGGATAGGGCAAAAAGGGGGCAGGTTAATTTTTGTCACTTTGCGCCGGGGCCGCGGGCGCGAGCGCGAGCGCAAGCGCGCCTGCGATGACATATGCGAACCCCGGCTTCATGCCTGCGGGAGATGACTTGTGGCGCAACGGTCTGCTCATTGCACGCGGGGCGAAAGCCCGGCAATCAGCTTCGGGACGGGATGTGGAACGGCGGTTCATGGTCGGCAGGGTCGGTAGGGTTTTGTGTGGTTTTTGTGTGTGTTTGAGCATTCGGAGACGTCGGCAAAGCGGCAGCATGTCATTTTATTGGATATGAAAATCCACACATGAATTGCGTAAACGCGGACTGGCGACGTGAAGATTGGTTTACCGTTGACCTTGCCTTTGTCTGGTTTTCACGGGGCGCAATTCCAACCCCTGGTTTTCCGTGATTCTGACAGTGGGCGCCGTGAGCGTGTCGAGCGTGACGCGCGCGATGCCACCCTCGAATCCGGTGAAGCGGTTCGCACTGACCTGGATGTTCCGGCAATGCTCGGCGACTATGGCGTCTTCCTGGCGTTTCAGCGACGGGAAATCCGACGCGCGCACCACGGTGTTGTTGTCGAAGACCAATCCGTCCACCGAGCGCGCGAACAGGACGCCGCCATCGCACAGGCGGAAACGGTTTTCGATGATGCGTATGTTGCGGTGATAATATCCGGCGTCGTCGGGCGTCGTGATCTCGGGGGCGATGTCGATTGCCGCGTAGCCGTAGGCGCAGCGCATGGGATTCACGATTTCGTTGTTCTTGATGAGCACGTCGGACACGGGGCCTGACTCGAACCACGAGCGCGCGTCGCCTGAAATGCGGATCGCCGCGCCGGTGGCGTTGAAGCGGTTTTGCTCGATGCGCACCGCGCCCGACGTGCTGATGAGTATGCCGCGGGCGCGGTTGCCATCGACCTTGTTGCGCTGAAACACGACGTCGGCTATCCACGAAAGGTTTTCCAAAACATCCAGGGTGCGCGCCTCGAAGGGCAGCGGCGCGCTGAACGTGATCGTCCACCCGTCAGGCTCGCGGCGCACCGCGCGTTCGACGACGGCCTCGCCAACCGGCATGAGCGTGTCGGGACGCGCCAGCCGCAGGCGGTCGCCGGCGCCGACCACGACGTGCCCCTGGCTTTGATAATGCGCCATGCGCGCCTGGATGGTGCGCGCGTCGATTTGCCGCACCACCTGCAAATAAACGCCCTGCACGTTGAGCGCGTCGTCGAGCATGTTGCGAAATTCGCAATCCTCGACGATCACGCTCCCGCGGCAGCCGACAAAATGTGTCGCGTCAAAATTGACCGCCACCTGCCGGCCCAGCGATTCGTTGGGAATCATGCGCGAGCGGCGCATGGTTATGTTTTCGCTTCGTTGCGCGATCAAGCCCATGCCGGGCGCGTGGAAAACGGTGATGTTGTCCAGCTCCACGCCGCCCGATTGCTGCACAAAAAACGCGGAGGCCGCGCGCAGGTTGTCGCGCAGAAAAATGATATTGCCCGGCTTGGGCGGATAACGCATCTCGCCCGGATTTGTAATATCAAAGCGCACGGATTTTTCGCCGGTTTGCTTCGCGTTGTACGTCCATCCCCAGATGTCCCCCGGCCCCGCCGATTGTCCGCTGCCGTCGGCTTCGAATTCATAAAACGAATCCATGACATAGTGCGCGCCTTCGGGACGCAGCACGAACGCCCCGCGATCCACCTCGAAAGGCTCGTCGTCCCGCACGCGCACCTCGAAGCCGCCTTTGTCGGACGCGAGCACGGTCCCCTCGTAGAGCAGCGGGACGGCCCAGTCTATCGTCAGGTTTTGCACGCGTATATTCGTGGAATCCTCGATTAAAAATGGGGTCACGTCGCCGTGCATGACAAAGCGCGCGCCGCGTCCGTCGATTGTCAGGTTTTTCGCGCCGCGCACGTCGAGCGTGAAGAGGCGCGGAAAACGCCCGTTGTCGTGATTCGAAATATAACGGACCAGCGCGCAGGCGTGCGCCGGATAAAAATGATATTCACCCGGCTCGAATGCCAGCGTGCCGCCTTCGGCGCCGGGGGCATTGTTCGTTTTGTCAATCAATGCGCGCAAGGCCGCGCGCACGCCCGCGGTGGCGTCGGATGTTCCGTTCGGGCGCACGCCATGATCCGCCACGGAAATCTCCACGGCCAGCGCGCACGGTGTGAGCGCGAGCAACCACGCGCATAATGTCAGTATTTGTTTTTTCATTGGGAATATAGTGTTTGGATGAGTTTTATAATGTTTGGATGGGTTTGTCATATTTGGATGAATTTATTGATATTACGCGACTGGCAGGATTTTGTAGGGCCTGACCTTGCGTCAGGCCGCGCCCGCGTGGGAGGCCACATAGGTAATTCGCGGCCTGACGCAAGGTCAGGCCCTACGAGTCGCCGCGTAACATCAGTTATATTATTCGGATGCATTTTATTTTTTTATTGGCAAAAATCGCAGCGCCGCCCCGTCCGAGCGCGCCAGGTCGAGTGTTATCACGCTGTCCCGCGTCACGCGCGCCAGTCCGGTCCGCCGCAGGGGATGCTCCGCCCGGGCATCGTTTGTAATAATAACAACCTCATAGGCGCCGTCGTTTAAAAAACCGAGGTCCAGCGTTTCGATTTTCATGGGCCGCGCGTTCAAGGCGCCCACCCACCACTCATCGCCGTGACGCCGCGCCAGAATCGCGCATTCCCCGATTTCGCTCGGGGCAAGCACGCGTGTCTCGTCCCACTCGACCGGCAGCGCCTTTATCAAATCCAGCGCGGGGGCGCATCGCGCGTCGTCGAGCAGCATGGGCGGATATTCCGCGATCACTTGCAAGGGCGACAAAAACACAACGGCGGTTGCGAGTTGATGCGCCCACGTCGTCGCGCCCGGAGCCGAGAAACCGACGGGCGTGTAATCGCCCGGGCCGATGGCGAGTCGCGTGAACGGCAGCGCGCAATCATGCTCCGCCGTGATCGGCCCCTCCGCCATTCCGTTCAATTCGAGTCCGCGTATGCCTTCGCGCGAAAGCTGGTTCGGCCACGTGCGCGTCTCGCCCGTCGGCTTCTGGCAGCCGTGCAGAAGCACGAGCAGTTTTCGTTTCGCCGCCTCGCGCATGATCGCCTGCTGCAAATCGACCATCGCCTTCGACTCCGCGTTGAAAAAATCAATTTTCACGCCGGCCACGCCCGCCCCGGCGAGCGTGTCGAAATACGCGCGCAAATCCGCGTATTCATTTTCCGGATTCATCATGTCCTTCATGTGCCGCCAGAGAAAAATCCCCACGTTTTGTTTGCGCCCCGCCGCCGTCAGCTCCCGCACGCGCGCCCACGGATCATCCCAATCGAGCCAGCCTTCGTCCACGAGCGAATATTCAAAACCGAGTTTTGCGGCGGACTCCATCATCTGCATTTCCTCGGCGGGCGTGCCCGCGCGCCGCTTGCTCCACCAGTGCCACGCCGCGCGTCCGCCGCGCACCCACGAAGCGGCGTCCGCAAACAGGGTTTTGTCCGGCGGCGCGCTCAACGCTTCAAGCAAATCGCCCGTGTTTATAAGCGCGTCGAGTGTTTTCGCGAAACGCACCACGCGCCACGGTGACACCGCGTCGCCTGCCACGAGGAAACCGTCCGCGCCCTCGGTGAAATCGGCGTGCGCGCTCACGTCTCCATCCGGCCTTTCCTCCGCGCGCAAACGCATTCCGCTGTAGTTGCGCAACCCGGCCTCGGTGAACACGAGCCAGCCGCCGCCAGCGGGCAATTCCGCGACGAGCGGGGGACATTGCACGGGACCTGCCTTTGAGACACGCGGCAAATCTTTCCACGCCGCGCGCATCCAGAAGCCCGCGTAGCTTTTCAACTTCCAATCGTTCGGACGTTCCGCGAGCCACACGGTGCAGTCTTGCAACGGGCGGAACTCGGATGTTTCGCCAAACACACGCGTGCCGCTGGAATCGGAGGCGCCCCGCGGCACGATGTAACGCCATGCGAACGCGTCGTCCGACATCCGCGCCTCGATGCGCCAGTCGCGCCCGCTTGCCCTGTCCTTCAGTGAAATCGAAAGCTGGTTGAACGCCACGCACGCCTCGCGATGGTTTCCGCGTGTCGGAAATTTTTCGACCACGCGCGCCGTTCCCGATGACACGACCTCCGAGCCGGCTCCGAATGAAACGCCGTCGGCGAGAATCCCCATCGACGCATCCTGCGTGACCGCGCGCCCGCCAAATTCGACGCGGTAAACCGGCGCGCCGTTGTCCGCCGCGCCATCCGCGCCGCCGGTGGAAATGGTCGCCCGGCTCCCGCCGTCGAGACTGGAGAGCGTGAAAACCATTGCGGAAAAAAGTGTGGCTGAAGTCATGGGATTTTTGAGTGGAGAAGTGGAAAGGAAACGAAACTGTCAAGGCATGCCTTGGTGGGTGTGCTTGATGCTTGATGTGCTTGTGTGGTTGGTGTGCTTGATGTGGTTGGTGTGGTTGAAACCGTGCGACACGGGTGGCGCACGAACAACGCACCGGACGCTAATGCGAAATTCGCGCGCCGCGCATCACTATTTAAGTCAACCGTTGAATAATGGCGCGGCTGGGAACGCCGCCCCCCAGAGCGGCGTTCCGATCGCGGCAACGTTTGGAAATTTTTGGATTTTATGCGACGGCGCCGGCTGGGCGCCCGGGCAGAAGGTTCCCGCATGGATTGCAGGTCAACGGTTGAATATTAATTTGCTTCAATTCCACGCCAATCAGGCGGATTAAATATGGACAGCGCCGTTTCCCCCGGGATAAAGCGCATAACCAATCAACTCACATCCTCATTTCCCGTCTCCTCATGAAAACACGTTCTCTTTACACATTTGTATTAAACGATGCCGGCCTCGTCACACCCTGCCGCCTCCGCGATTTGTGGCTCCGCGAAAACATCGGCCCCGGCGCATATCATTTTAATATTCCCGCCCATGGCGTCATCCTCTTCCACGCCGATCCAATTTAATAACTGATGTTACGCGACCGGCAGGGTTTTGTAGGGCCTGACCTTGTGTCAGGCCGCGAATTACCAAGGTGGCCTCCCACGCGGGCGCGGCCTGACACAAGGTCAGGCCCTACGGAATCAGCCGGATGCGTAACATCAGTTAATAAATAATCAATCCACACCCACCATCATCCAATCCAGCCCAAACCAACCGCCAGACAAACAAACAAAACATAATGAAAACACACCTCAGTCTCGCCCTCGCGCTTCTCGCCCTTGCGCCAATCACAATGGCCGGCGCCGCCTCCGCCTACACTCCATTTCCCGCGACCAACGTGGCTAAAACCGCGCCGGTGACGGACGCCGAAACCCGCAACGCGCTCTCCAACGAACCCGGCCACGCCGC
>JAISGL010000287.1 GCA_031263125.1 Opitutaceae bacterium
GGCGCAGGGGCTTCGCTTGCGAAACCCGGTTTGTATCGCAAAGCGCGCCGCAAGCGACGCCCCTGCGTGAGACATGTTTCAATTTTCAATTCGGCTCGATTTGAACGCGTGTTGGAATCAAACGTTCTTGCTGACTGATGTTACGCAACCCGCAGCCAAAGCGATGCAAAAGGCGCAGGTGCGTTCTTCCACCATTATCCATCAAGCAAACCCGAAGTCCGCGATTGTGTGAATGCCGCGCGAAGTCCGTTCCTGGGAGCGCGGGCATCCCTGCCCGCGAAACGCTGTGCGCCCGCTTGGTGTCTTTCAAATACGCATCGCGGGCAAAGATGCCGGCGCTCCCAGGCACTGGCGCGGCGATTGAAATTTGGCGATAATTTCGCGGCTACTGCGCGCCGGCTTGCCTTTGCGCGCCGGGCGGATTTTATCCGGCGCTGACCATGCGCTTCTTCAACACCACCGGCCCCTGCAATCCAACCAACCACTACATGCTGCCGCCCGGGGAGCGTTTGCAGGGCGCGCAACTGCACCGCTATGTGCGCGACGAACTCTACTGGATGCTCCACGCGCCGCGCCAGACGGGCAAGACGACTTTTTTGATTTCGTGGGCGCGTGAACTCGCCGCGCTGCCCGACGTGGTCGCGTGCTACGTGAGCGTGGAACGCGCGCAGGGGCTTGTCGAAGTGGAGCGCGCCATGCCGGCAATTTGCTCAGCCATCCGCGAATCCGCCGGCGAATCCGCGCTGCCGGTGCCGGCGTTACCCGATGCCGACGCCGCGAGTTTGCTCAGCGCCATTTTGCGCGAGTGGGCTGCGCTCGTCGCGCCCAAGGCGCTCGTGGTGCTGTTCGACGAGGTGGACGTGCTCGCCGGTGAGGCGATGGTCAGTTTCCTGCGGCAGTTGCGCGGCGGCTTCGCCAAGCGCGCGCCGGGCATTTTCCCGACCTCCATCGCACTCGTGGGGATGCGCGACCTGAAGGATTACATCACCTCCGCGAAGGGCGGCGCCGCGCCCAATCCCGGCTCGCCGTTCAACATAAAAGAGGACTCCGCCGTCATCGGCAATTTCTCCAAGGAAAACCTCGCGCAACTCTTCGCCCAGCGCACCGCCGAGACCGGCCAGAAAATTGAACCGGCGGCGCTCGACTACGCGTGGGAGCAATCGCGCGGCCAGCCGTGGATCGTCAACTCGCTGTTCAAGCGCGCGACGTTGCGCGTGCTCGACGAGGACGACTTTTCCACCGTCACGGTTGAGCATTTGCGCGCCGCGCGCGAGCAGATGATTCTGGCGAGGGAAACGCATCTCGACTCGCTCAATTACCGCATGAACGACCCGCGCGTGTGCCGCGTGATGGAAACGCTCCTTACCGGCGGGCACGCGCCCGAAATCGTGAAAAGCGACGCATTCCAGCTTTGCCAGGACCTGGGTTTGGTGGCGCTTAACGAAAATGGCGAGGCCACCGTGGCCAACCCGATTTATCGCGAAGTGCTCGCGCGCCACATTTCCTACGGCGAGCAACTCATGCTTCCGCCGCGCAACAATTTTCGCTGGCAGGCTCCCGACGGCACGCTGGACATGGACTCGCTGATGCGCGAGTTCCAGAAATTCTGGCGGCGGCACTCGGAGATGTGGGAGCAGAAGTCGGATTACACGGAGGCGTTTCCGCACCTGCTCGTGATGGCGTTTTTGCAACGCATCACCAACGGCGGCGGACGCATCGAGCGCGAATACGCCGCCGGGCGCGGGCGCATGGACATGGCGGTCGAATACGAGGGTGCGTGGAACATCATCGAGATAAAAATAATCCACGACTACGATCCGCCGGAGTTGGTGCGCGAGGAGGGCTTGGAACAAATCCGCGGCTACCGCGACCGCGCCGCGCCGGGCGCGCCGGCCTACCTGATGATTTTCGACCGCCGCAGCGAGGGCAAAAAGCTGCCGTGGGAGCAGCGTATCACTTGGGAAAACACCGGCGCCGATGCCGATGGCGTGACGGTGGTCGGTTGCTGAGTGAGGGGTGAGGGCGTGAGGGGTGAGTGGAAAAATATCAATGACCAATGACCAATGACTGACTGATGTTACGCGGTGCGTAGGGCCTGGCCTTGTGTCAGGCCGCGTTCGCGTGGGAGGCCACACAGGTAATTCGCGGCCTGACACAAGGTCAGGCCCTACGAAATTCCTGCCAGTTGCGTAATATCAGTTATTAAAATGGGTTTCCCGTTATTTGCAGCGGCTCCTTAATCTTTCGGCTTGCCTTGGCGCCACCGCTCAAACGTAGCGCGGGCTGCCAAGGCTGCTTTGCTCGCCGCACGCCGCCGGGTGGTCGTTTTTTTTGCGAACCGGGCGAGGCTTCGCCTCGTCAGCAGGCTTGGCAGCCTGCGCTACCTGCGCGCCGCGTAACATCAGCGCATAATTCATTTGCCGAAACGCCTCGCCAGTTCGCCGTGCGAAAGCTCGATGTAGGTCGGGCGTCCCGCCGGGCTTGTCAGCGGGGTTTGACAGGCGAAGAGCTGGCCTGTCATCGCGTGCATTTCGGCTTCGTTCACCGTGGCGGGCAGGCGGATCGCTTTTGTCACGGCGAGGCGGGCGAGTTCGTCACGGGCAAGGTTGATGTTTTTTTCCTGCAAGCGGCCATCGCGCAAGGCGCCGAGGAGATCGCGCACGAAGGGTTCCGCATCGGCCGGCTCCATCCAGACGGGCACGCTTTCGACGCGGAAAAAATTGCGCCCGAACTCGGTGATTTCAAATCCGTGGTGATTGAAGAAATCGAGGCGATCCAGGAGCATCGCGCTCGCGATGGCGTCGAGTTCGAGCGGCACGGGAAACAGCAGGCGCTGGCCCGGCACTTCGCCTTTGCGAAACTGCTCCTGCAAACGCTCGAACCAAATGCGCTCGTGCGCGCTGCGGCGGTCGAGGAGGACAAGGCCGGCGGATGTTTCAAAAAGCGCGTATGCCTGATGCGCGAGGCCGAGGAAACGCCAGCGCGGATTCACGATGGCCGATTTGCGATTCGCGATTGCAGGGCCTGCGGCAGGCGCAGGCGCCGGTGCGGTTTGCGGCGTGGCACGGGCTGCCGGTCCGTGGGCTTGCGGGTCTGGCGTGACATGGGCTGGCTGCCCGTGGGCTTGCGGGCTTGTCGTGGCACAGGCTGGCTGCCCGTGGGTTTGTGAGCCTGGCGTGGCATGGGCTTCCAGCCCGTGGATTTGTGAGCCTGGCGTGGCACGGGTTGCCAGTCCATGTGGTTTGATCGGGTTGTGTGGCGCGGGCGTCACGTCCGCGGGCCTGAAGGGTTGCGCGGGTTGGGGCGTGATGCGCGGGGCCGGCGCGGGTTGCGATGGCGTCGATGACATCGGTGGCGTCACGGGCTGGAAGCCCGTGCTACTCCAAGCCTGCAAACCCACGGGCTGGAAGCCCGTGCCACTCGATCCACCCAATCCACTCGCTCCACTCATGCCACTCGCTCCACCCGTTCCAATCGATTCACCCGTGCCACCGGCTCCGCTCAATCCGGGCAGGCTGGAGGCCCGCGCGGCAAAAGGCCCGGCGCCGGTTTGCGCGTCACGGAGTTTCGCGAGGACGCTGCGGATCACGAAACCGCGCACCGCCGTTTCGTTGCGGAAACGCACTTCGCGTTTGGCGGGGTGCACGTTCACGTCAACCGCGGCGGGGTCGATTTCGAAGAAGACGAACGCCACCGGATAACGGCCTTTCGGCAAATGCTCCGTGTAACTTTCGATGAGCGCGTAGTTGAGCGCGCGGCTGTCGACGGGGCGCCGGTTGATATACGTGATCATCTCGTGGCGCGTGGCGCGGCCCATGCCGGCGCCGGGGCGGTCGATCAGGCCGGTGATGCGCATGCCGCTTTCGGCGGCGTCGATTGGAATGAGGTTTCCGGCGATTTGTTTTCCAAAAATGCCGGCGACGCGTTCGCGGAGCGTCTCGGATTGCGGGGAGCGGAAAATGATGCGTCCGTCCTCGATCAGCGTGAAGGCGACGTGCGGAAACGCGAGGGCGTAGAGGCGCACGTTCTGGATGATGTGCGCGGCCTCGGTGGCGTCGGTTTTGAGAAATTTGCGGCGCGCGGGGACGGAATTGAAGAGGTGCGCAACTTCGATGCGCGTGCCGACGGCGCGACCGCAGTCATGCACGTGGATGATTTTGCCGCCGTTGACAAAAACCTCCGTGCCGGTGTCGGACGAGGCTTCGCGTGTTTGCAGTTTGAATTCGGAAATGCTCGCGACGGAGGGAAGCGCTTCGCCGCGAAAGCCGAAACTGGCGAGGCGGTCGAGGTCGGCGGCGGCGGCGATTTTGCTCGTGGCGTGGCGTTCGAGGGCGAGCAGGGCGTCGTCGCGCGACATGCCGGAGCCGTTGTCCTCGATGCGCATGAGGGAGCGTCCGCCGTGGCGGAACTCGACTTCGAGGCGCGAGGCCCCGGCGTCGAGCGCGTTTTCGACGAGTTCCTTCACGACCGCCGCGGGGCGCTCAATGACTTCGCCCGCGGCGATCTGGTTCGCCACGCGGTCGGGAAGGACTCGGATTTTGGAGGACATTTTTTCAGCTGCGTTTATGGACGAAATGAATGATCTGGCATGAACGCGAAAGGACGCGAATAAACGCCGGTTTGAGATTGTGCGGCATCACTTTCATTCTGCTGCCGGTCACGGTATTCCGCCGTGATTCCCAATATGGAAAGAACGCCGGCGATCAGGACAAACAACGTCAAATCCATGCATATTGTGAAGGAAGCAGGCTTCCGCCGAAGTAATATTTGTCCGAGCGTGCCCATGATAATGAAAATCGCCGCAACCACGCTTCCTATAAAAAAGAGCATGATAATAATTCCGAAGGCTTGCTGCCCATCACCCGGATATTCCCGCCCCCATTCCATATGTGAGAGAGGCGGCGCATAAATCAGGCAGATTCCAAGAATCACCCTGAACAATGCCGGTAAAACGTGTCGTTTCATTATGGAATGGGGATTGGTTTTTGTTAACTGATATTACGAGAAAACCAGTTTGTTAACTGATGTTACGCGGTGCGCAGGGCCTGACCTTGTGTCAGGCCGCGTTCGCGTGGGAGGCCGCACAGGTAATTCGTGGCCTGACACAAGGTCAGGCCCTGCAAAACCCTGCCGGTCGCGTAACATCAGTTTGTTAATATTCCTCGCCATTTTAAGCGGTGGCGCCGGGGCAAGCCGGAGGCTTGCCAGATATCAGCCGGTGGTTGACGGAGTGCGGCAGCGCGGAGATGGCATCGCCGCAGGCGATGGCCCGAAGGGCTGGCCATGACCGGGTGCCCGCCTTGCGGGCGGGCATGGCCACAACGAGGCTTGGCGAGCGACACCACCGGATATTGGTTTGTGTGAAAACAGCATCCCAGAGGGATGCCAGAGGCGTGTATTATGGGTTTCTGGCATCCCTCCGGGATGCTATGCTTTTTATGTTGGGTTCCGGTGGTGTCGGTCGCGTTGCGACCTCAACCACCGGCTTATATC
>JAISGL010000313.1 GCA_031263125.1 Opitutaceae bacterium
GCGCGGCGCTGAAATCAAAATCGGCGAGCGTGGTGGCGTCCATCGGCGCGGCGTTTGCCGTGACGTTTGATGTGATGACCGCAAAGGCGGCGAGGGCCGCGGCAAGCGGAAACAGGGAATGGGGAGAGCAGGGTTTCATTTGGATTCGGGTTTTCATGGGAATGCGACGCGTGGTTTTTGCGTGGTTTTTGGGATTGTTTGTTTGGGATTGTTTGCGGGTTTGCGGCGGAGCCGATTCGCGCCAGAACCGATTCGCGCCAGAACCGGTTTGCGTCAGAAACGGCCCTTGACACCGACCATGATGTAGGCGGGGGTGACGGCGCGCTGGTAGTTTTGCGCGTAGGCAGGGGTGTTGTCGGCGCGGCGGTATTTTATGCGGTCGTCGCCGATGAGGTCGCTCCAGTTCACGTAAAGGGCGAAGGCGCGGGAGACGGCGTATTCGGCGGTGAGGCCGTAGCGGGTGTAGGCGTTCTGGTATTCGTAGGTTCCCGACGGGATGTATTTGCCCGCGTTGCCACCGGTGCCGACGGCGGCGGACTTGGTCTCAGCCTGGTAGGCGCAGGTTAAGCGGAGGGAAAAACGCGGGCGGATGCAGTTCACGCCCCAAGAGAGCGCCTCGGGGGTGAAGCCGGTGAAATCCTTGGAGTTGGTGCCGTCCAGTTGCATGCGGGTGTAGTTGACCCATACTTGGATTTTCTGGAGCCAGCGGGGTATGAAGAAGAGGTCCTGCCGGTAGCTGAATTCGAGACCGGTGAGGCGGGCGTCGCCGATGTTTTCAGTGCGCCTGATGGCGTAGTTGTTGGCGAGCATGAAATCAATGTCGTTACTGTTGATGCCGTAGTGCTCGAAGTCCGCCCGGGTGGCCGTGTAGTTTCTGGACTGAAAAAAATTGCTCACGAATTTGCGATAGACGCCGACGGAGCCGAAGCCGCCCTTGAGAAAGTAGGAGTCGAGCGAGAGGTGGAAGCTATCCGCCGTCCACGGCTTGAGGGCGGGATTGCCAACGGTGACGGTGACAACAGGATCGTCATCCTCGCGCTCGGTGAGATTCGGTATGGTGATGCCGTTGACGACGTATTGGATGTTCGGACGTCCGAGCGTGCGGGCGTAGGCGGCACGGAGAACGAGGTTTTCGGTGAAGGCGTAGTTGATGTTGAGGCTGGGATAAAAATCACCGTAACTCTGCCCCTCGTGGAAGGCGCGCTCCTGGTATTGCAGGCGGATTTTCTCCTCGTCGCTGACGTCGAGCTGTTGCCAAGTGCTTTGGTCGGGGGTTTTCATGGGCAGGCCGGTCTCGGGGTCGCGCACGTAGATCGCAGTCGGGTCGGTTTTCACGCTCCAGCCGTCGAGGTCGGTTTTTTCATAGCGCACGCCGCCGATGGCATGGAGGCGGTTGGAAAAAAGCTTCAAGTCAATCCGCATGTAGGCCGCGGCAATGTCCTCTGTCATTTTTTTCGAGCGTTCCGCACGGTATTGAATGGCGCTCTTGTCCGTGGTGAACCATTCGGGATGCAACTGGGATAATTTATAAACGCCCACCGGGCTGATCCAGATGACGTTATGGCCGTTCATCTGCACGCCGGGAGTCAGAAGGTAGGGATAGTCCTCGATGTAATACTTTAGTTTTTTCCTTTCGTAGATGCCGGCGGTGGTCTGCGGGCCGATGGTGGGGTCGCCAGAAAAATTAATAATAGATGGCAGCTGCCAGTCGTCCTTGGTCATGCGGTTGAAAGAGGCGCCGGTCTTGATCGAGAGATGGCGGCCGAAAAAACGCATCACGTCCACCTTGCCCGAGTACATGTCGGTTTTGTAACATCCGTCCTCGTCGCGCACCTGATGCAGGAGGTAGTCGCCGCCGTCAAACTGACTCGCGGCCTCGCCGGTGGCTGCGTTTTTGGCGACGTAGGTCGTGGGGAGAATGCTCTTGGTCGAGTTGATGCCGTAGCCCTCCATCTGGTAGCCCTTGCGCGGGCTCATGGATTCGGTACCCAAGGCGTAGATGCCAGCGAAGTAGCCTTGGCCGTGGTTGGTTTTGGTACGCTTGGCGTGCGAATAGACGGCCTGCCCGTCAATGTGCCAATTGGAGCCGCGGTGCCTGTAACGCAGCGTCGCGTGGACATTGTCGGTTTTTTCGCGGAAATTGAGCGCGCCATTCTGGCCCATCTCAAACTCGCCGCCAGCCGTCGCGGGGTTGGGGGCGGCGGTCCAGTCCGCGCCGCCTACAGGGTCAAAATTGGAGCCTAAATAAAAACGGGTGGACAAACGGCTGGTCGAACGGTCGGTGGTGAGCTGGCGTTTCTGGAGTGTGAGCGAGAGCGTGTCGTTGCGCGCCACCCGCCACTCCACACCGAACTGCGCGTTTTCCGTGACGGTGATTTGCGCGATTTGCGACCATTCCGCACTCGCAAGCGCGATGTCCTTGGAAATGGTAGGGTCGCTTTGCTCGGTAGTGCGCAAGTTCCAGATGGCAGTCTCAGTCGGCGTGTCCGAAGCGGGGCGCGCACGCCAGGAGCGGGAGATGCCGGCGCTAAAGACAAGCATCCTGCCCATCGGCACGACGATGGAAGTGTTGAAGGACGGCTTCTTGTTTTTGGGCGAGGTCTGCGGGGTGAGCTGCTTGACGCCGCCGTCGAAGGACAGTCCGTCCTTGTTGTCAAAGTTCATATACAACTGGTAATCGAGATAGGCGCGCTTCGTGCCGAGCAGACCCTTGCTGACGAGGTTCATCGAACCGCCAAGGCCCGAGGCGGGCATGTCGGGCGTCGGGACCTTGGTGACTTCAACGCGCTCGATGTTTACCATCGGCACCTCGGCGAGCGTAAGATTGCGCTTGCTAACGGTGCCGGCGCCGGCGGGCGTGCCGGCGCCTGTACTGGCAACATCGCCGCCGTCGAGTTGCACGTTGGTGAACTCCGGCCCGAAGCCGCCAAGCCCGAGCTGGCCGGCGTCCTCGCCGTCGTCAATGATGGCCACACCCGGCAGGAAGCGGATGTAGTCGCCGATGTTTTCGGTGCCGAAGCTGCCCAGCTCCTCCATGGCGACGATGTGCTTGATGGAGGCCGCGTGGCGTTGCTCGTTCATGGCGAGGGCCTGCGCGCTCATGGTCTGGTCGGCGACCACCGAATATTTTTCCATCACGACCACGTCATCGCCCTTGCCGCCGCTCCTCGATGTTCCTTCGCGGGCAAGTTGGAAATCGCGGGTGGCGGTTTGGCCGGGGGCGACGTTCACGGTGGCGGTTTGCGAATCGAAACCGAGGTAGGAAATTTCCAGTCGCACGGCGCCGGCGGGAATATTTGTGAACCGAAAACGGCCTTCGTCATCCGTAAGCGATTCCAGGCCGGCAACGCCTCTGACGCTCACTTTCGCCCTGCCCAGCGGGAGACCGCTGGTCGCATTATACACCGAGCCTTCGATGCCGCCGGCGGCGGCAGCGGCAGCAGGCTGAGCTGGCTGGGGCGATTGGGCCGATTGGGCCGACTGGGCTGATTGGACCGATTGGACTGGTTGGGCCGATTGGACCGATTGGGCTGGCACCGGCGCGGATGCGCAAACTGCCGCAAGAAAAGTGAGCGCGGCCAGTTTGAAAACAGGCTTTGTTATTGTCAGAAAAAACCGGGAATATGGGGATTCATTTTTCATTGTATAATAGGGCATTATATAAATTTTCTTATATACTTTAAGATATTTATAAGGTGATTATAGTTTATAAGATATTTTCTGGATCGGGGCCGGAGGATGCTGTTTGGACTCACGGGAGCTTGCCGAGGGGGATGCGGGCGTAGAGACCGCCCATGCTGGCGAAGAGGTAGAGGTGTTTGTCGTGCTCGAAGAGGGTGACGTAGGAAATCCAGCCGCCGTTGAAGACACCGCTTTTGCGAGGGTGTCGGGCAACGACGAGGGGCGGACTCCACGTTTTGCCTTCGTCGGTGGAGGTGGCGAGGTGGAGTTCGCGGCGGTGCCAGCTTGCCACGGCGAGGGAGTAATCGGTGGTGTCGGCGCCACCGCGGGTTTGAGGCGGGTTGCCCTCGGTATCTTTCCAAGGACTCCAGACAAGCACGAGGCGTCCGTCGGAGAGGCGTTCGAGCGTCGGCGGGGAGGACGAGGCGTAGATGCGCGTGGGGCGGAGCGGAGACCACGTGAGGCCGTCGTCGTGGGAACGGGATTCCCAGAGGGCGCCGAGGCTGGTGCGGGTGAGGAACCAGATG
>JAISGL010000315.1 GCA_031263125.1 Opitutaceae bacterium
TCCCTTGTCCAGCTGTCTGCGCCACTCGCGCGGGGAGAGGCCGTGGGCTTTTTTGAAGGTCGCGGAGAGGTGGAACTCCGAATTGAAGCCGAGTTGCGCGGCGGCGTCCCCAAGCGTGACGGCGCGGCTGGCGAGCAGGCGGCGGGCGTGCGAGAGGCGCAGGTGGAGCACGTATTGCCACGGGGCAAATCCTGTATGTTTTTTAAACGCCTTGCGCAGGTGCGAGTAGGCCACGCCCAGACGGGCGGCGAGTTCGCGCATGTCAACCGGGCCGGCGTAGTGTTCGGACAAAAAGTGTTCCGCTTTCAACACGGCGCGCGCGAGCGGCGTGCCGGGCGGGCGTTCGCGCGCGGATTGCTCCCAGGCGCTCAGGACGGCGAAGGCGGCAGCGGTGCGCGGCGCGGAAAATCCGGGCGCGCCGTCGCGCGAATGGGCGTGTACCTGCCCGAGCGCGAGTTCCATGCCGGCGCGGAGGACGTCGCCGCGCACGGCGTGTTTTGCGACAAAAACGCCGCTGTCCAGGAGTTTTTCCACAAGGGGGCCGCGCACTTCCATCCAGCTTTCGTCCCAGCCGGTGTCTTTGTCGGGGCGGTAACGATGCCATGTGCCGGGCAGGATGGCGAAGGCGGCGCCTTCGCCGATTTCGCACGCTCCCGTGGCGCGCGATTCAAACACGCCGCGTCCGCGTGTGATGAGGACCAGTTGCAGCGCGTCGAGCACGCGGCCGTGCTCCCAGTTCAGTTCATGGTCCACGGGGTGTTGCGATGGCGGATACGGGGCGCGGGGCGCGATGCGCGTGAAGCCGGCGGCAGTCACGGCAAGACCCCACGCGGCGGTTTCGGGCGGCGTGGCGAAGTAGCGGAAGTAGTTGTCCGGGAGGCGCGGCATTTTTTATATGTTTAAGATCATTACGTGCATTCCGCCGGCATTGTCGATACGATAGGATTGCGCTCCCCGGCAGTCCCGATTGCGCTCTCCGGCAGGTCTCTTTTTTTCCTTTTATGACATCCTCGAACATCCTTCCCGTTTCTTCCAATGCCAATGCCAGCATCGCTGGCGCCAGCACCGCCGGCGGCATCCGTGTCGGTCTTTTTGGCATCGGGCTTGATGCTTACTGGCCGCAGTTTGCCGGACTCAGGGAGCGGCTCGAAGGTTATCTCGGGCGCGTGGCGCAAAAACTGGCGCGACCGGGTGTCGAGGTTGTCAACGTCGGGCTTGTCGATAATCCGGATCGCGCGCGGGCGGCGGCCTCGGAGTTGCGGCGGGCGGATGTCGATTTGATTTTTTTGCATGTCACGACGTACGCGCTTTCGTCGACAGTGCTGCCGGTCGTGCGGCGCGCGAAGGCGCCGGTGATCGTGCTCAATCTCGCGCCCGAGGCGGCGATTGATTACGCGGCGTTCAACAAGCTCGGCGACCGCACGCGCATGACGGGCGACTGGCTTGCGCATTGCTCGGCGTGCCCCGTGCCGGAAATCGCGAATGTTTTCAACCGCGCCGGCATCCGTTTTCATCAGGTCACGGGCGTGCTCGACGACGATCCCGTGTGCTGGAACGAGATCGACGCGTGGGTCGGGGCGGCGCGCGTGGCGGCGGGCATGGCGGACAACCGGCTCGGCCTCATGGGGCATTATTATTGCGGGATGCTCGACATTTATTCCGACGTGACGTTGCAATGCGCGACGTTTGGCACGCACGTCGAAATGCTCGAGGTCGAAGAATTGGTGGCGTTGCGGCGCGCGGTCGCCGGCGCGGACATCGCGGCGCGCGTGGCCGGGTTTCGCGAGGTGTTTGACGTGCAGCCGGATTGCGACGCGGAGGACCTCGCGGAGGCGGCGCGCACTTCGCTCGCGCTGGACAGGCTCGTGGCGGAACACCGGCTCGGCTCGATGGCCTATTATCACAAGGGGAGCGGCGTGCCGGAGTGCGAGGCGGCGATCAGCTCGATCATCCTCGGGACGTCGCTTCTCACGGGGCGCGGCGTGCCGGTCGCGGGCGAGTATGAGGTGAAGAACGCGCAGGCGATGAAGATCATGGACCTGTTTGGCGCGGGCGGTTCGTTCACGGAATATTACGCGATGGATTTTGCGGACGACGTGGTGCTCATGGGGCACGACGGGCCGGGACACATCAGGATTGCGCAAGGCAAAACCAAGGTGCGTCCGCTCAAGGTGTATCATGGCAAAGTCGGGCGCGGCGTGTCGGTCGAGATGACGGTGCGCCACGGGCCGGTGACGTTGCTGTCGGTCGTCGAGACGCGCGACGGGAAATTGATGTTGTTGTGCGCGGAGGCCGAGTCGGTGGCGGGGCCGGTTTTGGAAATTGGAAACACGAACAGTCGTTATCGTTTCAGTTGTGGCGCGCGCGAATTTGTCAATCGCTGGGCCTCGCACGGTCCGGCGCATCACTGCGCGGTCGGGGTGGGGCGCATCAGCGCGAAAATCGAAAAGCTGGGGCAGTTGCTCGGGATCGGGACGGTGCGCGTGTGCTGACCAAATATCTTGCCCCGCGCCGCCCGTGCCGCGACAAATGCGTGCGTGTCGAAAAACCTCAAAAACATAGGCCTCGTATCCGCCGCGACCATGGTCTCTCGCGTGCTCGGCCTTGTTCGCGACATGCAGACGGCGGCGGTTTTCGGCCTGACCGGCATCTCATCGGCGTTTTTCACGGCGTATCAACTTCCCAATCTCTTCCGCCGCCTGCTTGGCGAAGGCTCGCTCACGGCGGCGTTCGTGCCGGCGCTCAACATCGAACTCGAACAACGCCGGCGGGCGGGCGCCTTTGTCCTCGTCAACCAGGTTGCGAGCTGGCTCCTCGTCGTCTGCGGCGCGCTCGTGGCGGCGGCGATGATTTTTTTCAGCCAGCCCGCGTGGCTTGAGGCGACGGCGCGCGTTTTTGTCAGCGACGAAGCCGCCATCCGCCTCTGGCTGCTCAGCGGAAACATGACCGTCGTGCTGTTTCCCTATCTGCTCTTTGTGTGTCTCGCGGCCGTGTTCAGCTCGGCGCTGCAATCGCTCGGACGTTTTCTCGAACCCGCGCTCTCCCCGATATGGCTCAACATCGCCATGATCAGCCTGCTCTGGCTCGGCGTGAAATTCTGGCCCGGCGCGGACCCCGGCGCAAAAATGCACCAGGTGTACGCGCTCTGCGCCGGCGTGCTCCTCGGCGGCATCGGACAAATGGCGGTGCCCGGATGGGCGTTGTTGCGCGAAGGATGGCGGCCGCGTTTCTCGCTGGAACTCAGCGAACCGGTGCGCGCGATTTTCCGGTTGATGGCCCCGACCGTGCTCGGCTCGGCCGTCTATCTGATCAACATGACCGTGGCGCGTTACATCGGCCTTTCGCTCAACGAAGGCGCGGTCGCGCTCCTCAACTTCGCGCAACGCCTGATGGAACTCCCCGTCGGCGTGTTTGCCGTGGCGGTGTCGACGGTCGTGTTTCCGCTCATCTCGCGCTTCGCCGCGCAAAAAGACGAGGCGGGCATGGCCGGCGCATACCAGAAAGGCATGCGCCTGATTCTGCTCATCAACATCCCCGCCGCCGCCGGTCTCGGCGTGCTCGCCGTGCCGCTCATCCGGCTCCTGTTTCAACGCGGCGAGTTCGCCGCGGACGACACCGCCGCCATGGCTCCCGTGCTCGCCATCTACGCGGCGGGCCTGCCCTTTTTCTCCTTCGTGAACCTCGTGCTGCGCGCCTTCTATGCGAAACGCGACACCGTCACGCCCGTGTGGGCCGCGCTGCTGAGTTTTGCCGTGAACCTCGTGCTCAGCCTCGTGCTGATGGGACCGCTCTCGACCGCCGGCCTCGCCATCGCGGGCAACGCCGCCATCATCGCGCAAGCCGTGTTCCTGCAAATCCGCCTCGCGCAAAAATCGCGCGGCATGGCGTTGCACCACATCGGGCGCGACCTCGCCAAAATCCTCGCCGCAAGCGCGCTCATGGGCGTCGCGGTGTGGTTTGGCTGGACAACATGGACACGCCTCATGCCGCACACCAAATGGCACGATGCCGGCGGACTCGCCCTGTTGATCGCCGCGGGTGTCCTGATCTACGCCGCGCTGGCATGGCTGCTGCGCGTCGAAGGACGCGAAGAATTGCGAACGGCGATCCTGAAAAAACCGCGGCGTTAACGCCGACGCCTGAAATGCTCCAGCCTTCCGCAGTAGTATCGCTTCGACGCTTACGACACCCGGATTGGAGAAGACAAGGGCTGTCGCATAAAACCATTTTTCAGTCGAAGATATAACTGATATTACGCGGCCAAAGAGATTCAAAAAGTGCCGCTGTGTTCTTCCACCACCAACCAAACCCGACCCCGCAATTGGGCGGGGGCAACGCGAAGTCCGTTCCTGGGAGCGCGGGCATCCCTGCCCGCGAAACGCCGTGCGCCCGCTTGGTGTATCTCGAAAATTCATCGCGGGCAAATATGCCCGCGTTCCCAAGGGCGCTCCCAGGCGCTGCCGCGTAACATCAGGATATAATAACACGCTTGTGCTGGAGGACGAATCTCCGCGACGCCGTAACGCATGTGCATGTAAAGCCGGGGCAGAGGATTAGTATCTGATATTACGCACTGGAGTGACAAGCCGCCGCTGAACAGCGGTCCGGTGACGGGCGCATCTCAAAAACTGGACAAGCAAGACGCTGTGGCACGGGCGTCTCGCGCGTGTTCCGGGAGTAGCGCGGGCGTCTCGCCCGCGTCGGGGCTGGCATGGGGGGGGCGGCGCTTCG
>JAISGL010000319.1 GCA_031263125.1 Opitutaceae bacterium
TCACCAACACCGCCTCCGGCACCCTCAACGTCAACGTGAACGCCAGCACCCTCACCAGCGACATCGCCAACACCGGCGGCGGCGTCACCGCCCTCGCCCTCGACGCCGACTCGCACGGCCGGGGCCGTTTCAACGGCGGCTCGCTCTCGCTCCTCGACACCCTCAGCACCTGGAACTTCACCGCCCCCTCCACCCTCGACCACGTCAGCAACGCCGGCACCCTCGACCTCGGCGACCACGAGACACGCTTCGGCGCCCTCCACCACACCGGCACCCTCAACCTCACCGTGGACACCGACACCGGCGCCGGCGGCAGAACGTGTTCCGGGCGTAGCGCGGGCATCTTGCCCGCGTTCCGGGCGTAGCATGGGCGTCCCGCCCATGTTCCGGGCATGTTCCGGGCGCGTTCCGGGCGTAGCATGGGCGTCCCGCCCATGTTCCGGGCGTAGCGCGGGCATCTTGCCCGCGTCGGGGACGCCCCCCGCGAGCATCGCAAACAAAGCACGCTTGGCAGCCTGTGCCACGAGGCGCTGCATTACGCTGCATTGCGCCGCACTGCCCTGCCCTGCCCTGCGCTGCCCTGCCCTGCGCTGCGCAACCTTGCCCGCCCCCACCCAATAACGGATTTGCCGCAGAGCCTTCCCCCCTCAATCGCCTTTCCCCAAATTTTCCCCAAATTTTCTCCTGTAACTCCACCCGCTCCGCCCGCAAACTCCCCCCTTTTCATTCCACCTCCCGCAACCCACCTCCCGCATTTCCCATGACCAACAACTGGCAACGCTTCCAACAACACTACTGCAACAACGCCTCCCTCGGCCTCTCGCTCGACATCAGTCGCATCCCCTTCCCGGACGACTTTTTCGCCACCCACGAAGCCGACATCCAACGCGCCTACGCCGCCATGGCCGAACTCGAACGCGGCGCCATCGCCAACCCCGACGAAAACCGCATGGTCGGCCACTACTGGCTCCGCAACGCCGCCCTCGCCCCCACCCCCGAACTCGCCGCCGCCATCACCAACACCCTCGCCGCGATAAAAAACTTCGCCGCCAAAATCCACTCCGGCGAAATCAAAGGCTCCACCGGCAAAACCTTCACCGACCTCCTCGTCATCGGCATCGGCGGCTCCGCCCTCGGCCCCCAACTCGTCCACCACGCCCTCGGCCACCCCCGACGCGACAAAATGGACATCCATTTCCTCGACAACACCGACCCCGACGGCATCGACTGCGTCCTCGACCGCATCCGCCGCCGCCTCGACCGCACCCTCGTCATCGTCATCTCCAAATCCGGCGGCACCATCGAAACCCGCAACGGCCAGCTCGAAACCGCCGCCGCCTGCAAAGCCGCCGGCCTCGACCACGCCCGGCACTTCGTCGCCGTCACCGGCGAAAACAGCACACTCGACCAAACCGCCACCGCCGCCGCCTGGCTCGCCCGCTTCCCCATGTGGGACTGGGTCGGAGGCCGCACCTCCGAACTCTCCGCCGTCGGCCTCCTCCCCGCCGCCCTCCAAGGCATCGACATCGACGCCATGCTCGCCGGCGCCGCCGCGATGGACGCGGCCACGCGCGCCACCACCACCGCGCAAAACCCCGCCGCCCTCCTCGCCCTCATGTGGCATTACGCCACCGGCGGACGCGGCGCGAAAGACATGGTCATCCTCCCCTACAAAGACCGCCTCCTCCTCTTCTCGCGCTACCTCCAGCAACTCGTCATGGAATCCCTCGGCAAGGAACGCGACCTCGCCGGCGCCATCGTCAACCAAGGCATCGCCGTCTACGGCAACAAAGGCTCGACCGACCAGCACGCCTACGTGCAACAACTCCGCGAAGGCGTGAACAACTTCTTCATCACCTTCATCGAAGTCCTCAAAGACCGCGCCGCCCCGAAAACCGCCCCCGAAGTCGAACCCGGCATCACCACCGGCGACTACCTCCAGGGCTTTTATCTCGGCACCCGCGCCGCCCTCGCCGAAAAAGACCGCCCCTCGATCACGATCACCGTCGCCGACATCTCCCCGCGCACCCTCGGCATGTTGATCGCCCTCTACGAACGCGCCACCGGCCTCTACGCCACGCTCGTCAACATCAACGCCTACCACCAACCCGGCGTCGAGGCTGGCAAAAAAGCCGCCACCGCCGTGATCGCCCTCAAGCAAAAACTCATGGCCGCCCTCCAACTCCCCGGCGCCAGACCCGCCACCGCCGAAGAACTCGCCACCCAAGTGCAAGGCGACCCCGAACTGGCCTTCAAAATCCTCGAACACCTAGCCGCCAACAAAGCCATCAAAAAGAAATCCGCCGCCAGCATATTCAACAGCAAATACAAAATCTGAACCCCCCGCCGCAAATGGTATTGCAAACAAAAAGAACAATACTGCGCCATTGGCATGAAAACGATGCCGAAGCCCTTTATAATATCGCATCTGATCCGAAAGTTGGACTAAATGCCGGATGGGAACCACATACAAGCGTGGAATACAGCAGGGAAATTATTCGGAAAATATTTTCCGGAAAAGAATCCTATGCGATTATATTAAAGGAAACAAACGAACTGGTGGGTTGTGCCGGATTTCTTCTGGGCGAAGTCAAACACAGCAAAACAATGGGCAATAATGACGCCGAGGCAGGTTATTGGACAGGCGTTCCATATTGGGGACAGGGACTTGTTCCCGAAGCGATGCGCGAACTTATCAGGCACGGATTTGAAGATTTGGAATTAGACGCAATATGGACAGGACATTACAATGGAAACCTACAGTCGAAACGTGTTGCCGGTAAATTGGGATTTATTTATCAACATACTGAAAAGGAAAACGAAAAAGACAGCCCGCTTCATTTGACACAAAACATTCTTTTTTATCGCATAACAAAGCAGGAATGGGCGGAAAATAAAGAAACATGAAGAACCCGATTTCCAAAAATATATTCTCTCGCCACGAGATAAAAACAAAAGACGACCGGGCAAATGCCACGCACGAAGGCGCCCTGCTCCTCTGCATCGACCTCCAGCCGATCTTCCTGAAAGCGATGCCCGACGCCGACCGTTTCGCCCTGCGCTGCCAGTTCGCCATCGAAGCCGCCCGCCTCCTCGGCCTCCCCGTCGCCTTCACGGAACAAGCCCCGCAAAAACTCGGCCCCACCGACCCGCGCTTCCTCAAACTCGCCGGCAAAAAACCACTCCAACTCGCCAAAACCACCTTCTCCGCCCTCGCCGACGACGCCATCCGCGAAACCCTCCATGAAAAACAAAAAATCGAACACCTCATCCTCTGCGGCCTCGAAACCCCGATCTGCATCTATCAAACCGCCCTCGACGCCATCAACAGCGACCTCCAAATCACGCTCCTTACCGACTGCCTCACCGCCCGCCGCCCCGACGATTCCCGCTCCGCCCTCGCCGCCCTCATCCGCCTCGGCGTCCACGCCCTCCCCGCCGAAACGATCTTCTACAGCATAATCGCCACCACCGCCCACCCCGCCTTCAAACCCTTCACGCAACTGGTGAAGAAATACACCCAAAAACCGATGCCTCTTCCGATCGCTTGAAACGCTGGACCCGCACCCCGCTCTTCCCTGGCTCAAAACCCGCTCAAGCATCCAAGCGTTGACGGGTGGAGCGCATTCAGACTGCATTCGGACATGATTGCGAAAGAAACATACGTTCGTGCCCGTGTTGACGAACAGCTGAAAAACGATGCTGAATCCATCCTCGCTCAACTTGGACTGACCACCGCC
This sequence comes from Opitutaceae bacterium, assembly GCA_031263125.1. GTDB lineage: Bacteria > Verrucomicrobiota > Verrucomicrobiia > Opitutales > Opitutaceae > Ereboglobus. The sequence continues at coordinate 3,741 of JAISGL010000319.1, forward strand.
GAATCCATCCGGCTCTTCCTGAGCCAAGTCCGCCTCCGCAAAGGCATCCCCTTCGACCTGCGGCTCGAACCCGATAATAGTGATATTCTCATGCCCGCCCAACAACGACAGGCCGTCCTCGACACTTTCTATGACGACTGAACCAGGCGAAGAAATACTCGATGTAAACCGCAAATTGCCGTTATGCTCAGGTCAAAAACACAGGCGATTATTTTACATGAGAAATTTCACGAAATCAGTGAATTAATTTTGCAGGCTGTTTTTTCCACTCTTCATCAGGTAAAGACAAAAAAGGAAAAAGAAAACATACGCCGCATCACTGGTGAATTGTATGATTATATAGAAAGAAACATTTATTTACCCATCATCAGACGGTATCCCGAATTACTTCCGGTTTATTTGGCTGATATATACTATGAAAGTTTCTCTTGTTCACTTCTGACAAAAAAACGGCCCGGCTCACCGTCCAAACTGCTAAAATCGGGACTGACGGAACAGGAAGCCACCCAGGAGCTGCTTCGATGCAAAAATTTGGATAAGGATAAACAAAGTCTCTACTGGCTTGAAGTGCATGGAAAGCTCAAGAAAAAGCACATAAAACCAAAACCCGTTAAATAATGGAAAAATCTCCTCTCATGTCCGCCACACCTCCGCAACCCACCGTCCGCGACCTCCGCGCCAAGGACACACCCGCCGGCGCGCCCTTCACCGGCGCCTACATCCTCAGACGCTGCGCCTCCAAAACCGCCTCCAACGGCAACCCCTTCCTCGCCGTCGAAATCGGCGACCGCACCGGCTCCTTCAACACCACCCTCTTCGCCGACCACCCGCAATTCGGGATCATCCGCGCGCTCGCCGAAGGCTCCCCCGTCCGCATCGAAGGCCGCGTCGACCACTACAACGGACGCCTCTCGCCCAAACTCCTCAAACTCACCCCGCTCACCGAAGACGAACTCGCCGCCACGCCCGGCATCCTCGAAAACCTCGTCGAAACCCCGCCCGAAAACCCTGACGCCCTCTGGACCGAGTTCCAATCCTGCATCGACGGCATCGCGCACGACGAACTCCGCATGACCGTCCGCGGCGCCATGCAGGAAATCGGCGACGCCTTCCGCGTCTCCTCCGCCGCCGTCGCCATGCACCACGCCTACCGCCACGGCCTCCTCGAGCACACCACCCACATGGCCCGCGCCGCCAGGGCGCTCCTCCCCGTCTACCCCGAAGTCAACCCCGACCTCGCCATGGCCGGCATCCTCCTCCACGACACCGGCAAAACCATCGAATACGAAGGCGCCTTCTCCACGCGCCGCACGCGCAAAGGCATCCTCCAGGGCCACGTCGTCCTCGGCTACCAAATCGTCCGCAAGCACGGCCTCAAAGCCCGCCTCAACGCCGACCTCCTCGAACGCCTCGAACACATCATCCTCTCCCACCAAGGCGAACCCGAATGGGGCGCCGCCGTCTACGCCGCCACCCCCGAAGCCGTCTTTGTTTCCATGGTCGACAACCTCGACGCCAAAATGGGCATGGTCCAGCGCACCCTCCGCCAGGCCACCCCCGACGACGAATTCTCCGAACGCCTCCCCGGCCTCAACACCCAACTCCTCGTCACCCCGCCCCTCACCACCGTGACAACCGCCACCCCGCCGCCCGCCCCATAAACAGCGCGGCAATCCCGTAAACAGCGCGGCGATCCCGTAAACGAAACAGCGATCTCCAAGTCGCCGGACGAAGCGCAACGCGCCCCGCAAAAAACATTCCCGCGCCTCGCAAAAAAAACACATTCCCGCGCGCATATTCTCACCCCTTCATAATCCCTAAAGGTTCACTCGCGTATATTCCGCGCACATTTTCATCATGTACATCCGCCTTCGCCCAACCCTCTCTCATTTAACCCGCGCCACCGCCGCCACCACCACCGCCATCGCCACTGCCACCACCACCGCCGTCACCACCGCCTCGCTGCTCCTCCTCGCCTCCTGCGCCACGCCCCCCGGCCCGCGCTCCCTTGACGACTCCACCGTCGCCATCCCGGAAACATGGCAAAACACCGCGAACACAAACCCCCAATCCCACCCCCAACCCGCGCAACCCGCGCAGCCCGCCGCGGACAATTTATCCGCCTGGTGGACGCGTTACAACGACCCCGTCCTCACCCAACTCATCACCGGCGCGCTCCAAACCAGCCCCGACATCCGCACCGCCCTCTCCAAAATCGAGCAATCGCGCGCCACCCGCGGCGTCACCAAATCGGCACTCCTCCCCTCGCTCTCCGCCGGCGCCGGCGCCCGCACCTCGCGCACCGACAACCACACCACCGACCCGCACACCACCACCAGCGGACAATCCTACTCCGCCGCGCTCGACGCCTCCTGGGAAATCGACCTCTTTGGCAAAACCCGCCAGTCGCTCAAAGCCGCCGACGCCGACCTCGCGCAAACCGGGCAAAACTACCACGCCGCGCAAACCTCCCTCGCCGCCGAAGTCGCCGCCACCTACGTCTCGCTCCGCTCCGCCGAGGCGCAACTCGCCGTCGTTCAGGAAACCCTCCGCACCCGCGCCGAGACCACGCAAATCACCCGATGGCGCGCCGAAGCCGGCTCCGCCGGCGCCCTCGAACTCCAGCAGGCGATCAGCACACTCGAACAAGCCCGCGCCTCTCTCCCCTCGCTCCGGCAAACCATCACCCAAACCCGCAACCAACTCACCCTCCTCTCCGGCCTCACCCCCGGCTCCCTCGACACCCTCCTCGCGGCACAAACTGCCAGCCCATATGACACCGACACCCAACTCACCGCCACCCAACTCGCCATCGCCCAAGCGACATCCCTCATCCCCAAATCGGACACACCCGCCATCTCCATCCCCGCCGACACCCTCCGCCAGCGCCCCGACATCCGCGCCGCCGAATACGCCTTCACCGCCTCCCTCGCCCGCCTGCAATCCACCGAACGCGACCGCTACCCATCGCTCAACCTCACCGGCTCCATCGGCCTCGAATCCCTCAAAGCCGGACACCTCTTCGATCCCTCGACCACCATTGCCAGCGCCCTCGGCAACCTCGCCGCGCCCATCTTCGCCGGCGGACGCATCCGGCAAAACATCGCCATCCAAAACGAACTCACCAAACAATCCCTCATCGCCTACGAAAGCGCCGTCCTCGGTGCGCTCACCGACGTTGAAAACGCCCTCGTCACCCTCCAGCGCACCACCGAACGCATCGCCATCCTCGACCGCGCCGCCACCGCCGCCCGCGAAGCCTCCGACCTCGCCGCCATCCAGTACGAAGCCGGCCAGGTTGACATCACCACCGTCCTCGACACCCAGCGCACCCGCCTCTCCCTCGAAGAGCAGCAAGTCTCCGCCACCGCCGACCACGCCACCGCCCAAATCCAACTCTACAAAGCCCTCGGCGGCGGCTGGACCGCCAACAACTAAATCACACCACCCGCCCGCTCCGCCCATC
>JAISGL010000399.1 GCA_031263125.1 Opitutaceae bacterium
AACTGCGGACTGCTGTATGTATACGGGGTGCGAACGAATGTGGTGGGAGTCGTGGCAAACGATGCGGGAGAGCGAAGCAGGAGAGTCCCGAAGGGACTCAATATAAATAACTGATGTTACGCAGCCAAAGAGATTCAAAAGGCGCCGCTGTATTCTTCCGCCATCAACCAAACCCGAACCTCGCGATTGGCGAGGGTAACGCGAAGTCTGTTCCTGGGAGCGCGGGCATCTCTGCCCACGAAACGCCATGCGCCCGCTTGGTGTATCTCGAAAATGCATCGCGGGCAAAGATGCCCGCGCTCCCAGGGGCGCCTTCAGGCGCTACCGCGTAACATCAGTAAATAACCGTGGGTGAAGGCGCATTGCGCCGGAACCCACGGATTGGCCAGTATCAACCACGTCCCTGAACGGGGCGAACAGTCCCTGCGTGACAGCCGGTTCGCCCCTTTCAGGGACGTAAGTGTCATATGCTCTTACCGTGGGTTGCGTCGCGTTGCTCCTCACCCTCGGTTATTTACATTGAACCGCTTCGCGGCTCTCCCACCAGAATTGTTTGCTCCCGTGCATACGAGGGAAACGGGAAATGGTGTTGCCGTTTTATGACTTGTGAGCGTGTGAGCGTGGTGGTTTTTCCTGGGAGCGCGGGCATTTCTGTTCGCGAAATGCTGTGTGTCCGTCTGGTGTCTTTCGATGACTCATCGCCAGCAGGATACCGGCGGTCCCAGGTAATGGCGCGTTTTTTGAAAGCCCAAGCGCGTGTTTCAGGATGTGGGGCTTTGGGGGTTGCGCGGATGTCACGCGGATTGCGGAGGGGGACGGGAATTCGCGGTCATTTCAGGGCTTCCTCGAAAAAGCGCACGAGCGCGTCACGGTAGACGTTGCCGCGCAAATCGGTCATGGCGTCAATGTGGCCGCCGCCTTCGATTGTGATCAGTTTTTTCGGCTCTTTCGCGGTGGCGAACAACTTCACGGCGTTTTTGTGCGACACAACCGGGTCCGCCGTGCCGTGTAGCATCAGGAGCGGAATCGGCGGGAGGGCGGCCACGTATTTGGCCGCCGAATATTTGTTGCCGATGAGCACGCCGCCACCGGGGACTTTTTCGCCCGCGATGAAGGAATACGAATAAAACGTCGATTCTTCCGCGAGCGCGCGCACACCCGCGCGATTGCCTGCGCCGACGGCGGCGATGGCTTGATTGCCGCCGAGGCTTTGCCCGAACACGAGCAGCCTGGTCGCATCCACGTCGGGGCGCGTGCGCACGTAGTCGAGCGCGGCTTGCGAATCCTCGAAGAGGCCGCGCTGTGTCGGTTTGCCTTCGGACGCGCCGTAGCCGCGGTAGTCGAACACAAAAACATTGAAGCCGCGCGCCGGCAGCCAGCCGGCAAACTCCCAGTGGGCGGTCATGTTTTGCGCGTTGCCGTGGAAATGAATGACCGTGCCTTTCGCCTTGCGCGCGTCGGTGGCGCCGGTCGTCGCGTCGTTTGCGGGGAGGAACCAGCCGGAGAGCCTGGTGCCATCGCGGCTGGTGAAGGTGACGGGTTCGAAGGTGATGCCACGCTGGCCGGGATTGCCGTAGACTTCGCGCGTCGGATAATAAAACGCGCTGTTTGCGCAACCGCTTATGCCGACGATCAAGCCGGACAAAACGAGCACGCCAAGAATAATGCCGATGATGCGGAGGGTTTCCATGTCGCGGAAGATATTGCAAAATGTGGCGCGGTTTTTCAAACACGCAGACGCGGGCAGGCAGGTGCGGGAGTTCGCGGTGCGGAGGGCAGTCGAAAATTGTGACAGACGCCAAACGCCAAATGTGACAGGCACCAAAAATTGGAGAACGGAGATTCGCGACGTCGTTGCCGGGAGACGGGGTAGGGGAGAGGTGTGTGTGGGTGGTGGGGGGAATAATCGTCTGTATTTCGAGTGCTCTCCGGCGACTGATATCAATCCCGAAGGAGCAAGTTTGGCAACCTGCGCTACTTTGTCTACAGATAACGTAAAAAGGGACAGGTTCTACACGGCAGGAAATTCGCAGACGCGGGCAGGCAGGTGCGGGGTGCGGGAGTTCGCGGTGCGGAGGGCGGTCGAAAATTGTGACAGGCGCCAAATGCCAAATGTGACAGGCGCCAAAAGTTGGAGAACGGAGATTCGCGACGTCGTTGCCGAGAGGCGGTGGGGGTAGGTGTGTGTGGGTGGTAGGGGGAATAATCGTCTGTATTTCGAGTGCTCTCCGGCGACTGATATCAATCCCGAAGGAGCAGGTTTGGCAACCTGCGCTACTTTGTCTACAGATAACAATAAAAAGGGACAGGTTCTACCCAGCAGGGGATTAATCTTGACACCTGAATTTGGTGAGAAAAGAGAGATAATGCGTAATCTATTGTATGTCAGTAGATTATGGGATTGTAATCTTGAAAAGATGCCTTATTTTTCGATTTCCGAGCCAAGGTAATTTCCTCGAGGAAGGACGAGGGGACGAGGACGAGGAAGGAAGGAGGGGGTGGGTGGGTGGGTTGTGACAAGTTATTTGCCTTTTTCGGGGTAGCGACTGCGTCGCAGTCTCGGGTTTTATTAGGAAACGGCGTGGCGGTGCCGTTTCATGGGCACGGTTTTGGGGGGCTGGTTGCGGTGTGGCAGGTTTGGCAACCTGCGCTACTTTGCCTGCGGGTAACGATACAGTTTTACGCGCATGATTGACGGGGCGGTGCTGTTGAAGCGGAGGCCGGTGCCGGTCTGGCGTTGCGAGAGTTGCACGGGGAAATCGTAACTGAGCATGATTTCGTCGCCGTTGAGCGCGCGGCCGCGTGTCCATTTTCCGGATGCGTCGAACACGCCTTCCTCGACGGCGGCGAGGCCAATGGTGTCGGTCGAGGCGTCTTTTGTCGCGAAGGTGATTTGGAGGTTGGCGCCAATGGCATAAAACTCACCGGGGCCGGCGGCGATGATCAGGCCGTAGGCGCGTTCAGGCGGCGTGCCGCGCGATCCCCAGCCGGTGAAGAGCGCGGCGCGCATGTCGTAGCCGCCGAGCGTGAAGCGTTCGTCGGGGTTTTGCGGGTCGAGCGAGATGGCCATGATGCCTTCGCCGGCGGGTTTGGTTTGCTGTTCGAGGATGCGCGGGGCGAGCTGGCGGAGGAGGGCGTAGACGCGGGCGAGGGGGTCTTTCGCGATGGGGTCGGTGAGGCGGGTTTCGATGCCGAAGGGCGAGTAGCCGAGGCCGCGGAAGCGTCCGATGGCGGTGAGCGCGTTGGCGGCGCCGGCTTCGCCAGCGAAGGATTCGGGGACAAAAAAACCGTCGCCGGGGCGCGCGTATTCGGCGCAGATTTTTGCGAACGCGGGCAGGTAGACGTCGGGCGTGAAGAGGTCGACGTGGGGGGCGGCGGCGCGCCAGAGGTCGAGGACGTGCGCCTGCGGGCCGCCGGCGGGGTACTCGCCGGGCCATTCGTCGGAGGGTTGCACGATCCAGGCGTTCACGAACATGGGCAGGTCGTATTCTTTTTTGCCGGCGGCGGTGACGGCGTCGATGTAGCGCGCGTAGTGCCACGCCATGAAGGCTTCTTCGGCGGCGGGCGAGGCGCCGAGGATGTCGGTCCAGGAGCCGGCGGTTTTGAAACCGGCGTCGCGCCAGAGGTTGCGGAGCGGCGTGGCGAGGGTGTCGCGGTTTTTTTGGAGATATGTGATGAGTCCGGCGGGGACGGGGTTGGCGAGCGCGGCGGTGGCGATGGCGGAGCGGTCGCGGGAGTCGCCGTGGAGGCCGACTTCGTTTTCGACTTGCACCATGATGACGGTGTTTTGGCCGGAGTCTTTTTCGCGGACGTGGCGCATGAGCGCGGCGAAGGCGCGGGCGTCGGCGTCGCGGTTGGCGTCGGAAAACACGGAGAGGATTTCGGGGGTGCCGGTGGTGGTGAGGGCGCGGGGGAAGCGGGCGGTGTCGGCTTTCACCCACGCGGGCGCGTAGTGGCTGAGTCCGTTTTTCCAGCTGCCGAACCAGAGGAGGACGAGGCGGAGGTTGACGGCGCGGGCGCCGGCGAGGAGGTCGTCGACCATGGTGAAGTCGTATGTGCCTTCGGCGGGTTCAATGACGTCCCACGGCACGGCGGCGAGGACGGTGTTGAGGTTGGCGTCGGCGAGGCGTTTCCAGTGCGGCGCCATGTAGTCGCGGCTGGTGGAGGAGGAGTTGTGGAGTTCGCCGCCGAGGATGAGGTAGGGCGAGCCGTCGACGATGAGTTGGGTGGCGGCGCCGGTTTTTTGGAGATGGGGCGCGGCGGGCGCGGAGAAGGCGGGGAGGGGGGCGAGCGCGAGGAGCGCGATGAGAGCGGGGAGCGCGGGAAGCGCGATAGGAGCGAGGAGGTGGCGGTGCGTGTGTGTGTGCGTGTGCGTTATGTGTTTCATAGGTGAAAATGGTGTGGTGGGTTGGATTGTGGTGATTGGGTTGGGTTGTTGTGATTGGGTTGTGGCGTGGTGGGTTGAGTTGAGTTGGATTGTATTGAGGGACGCGTTTGCGGTTGGGGGAGCCGGTATTTTGGCGGTTGGTTTTTGTGCCGGCAGGATGCCGGCGCTCCCAGGGGTTAGCGGAGTTGTACGTCCCAGACTTTTGAGAGGCGGGATTTGCCGGCGGGGCCTTCGACGTCGAGGATGACGACGTGGTTGCCGGGCTTGGCGTAGGTGTGCTGCGGGTGTTGGTCGGTGGAGGTGGCGCCGTCGCCGAAATCCCAGTGCCATTTTGTTATTTCGCCGGTGGATTCGTCCTTGAAGGCGACGAGGCGGCGGTCCATGTCGACCACGGTGAAGGTCCATCTGGCGTCGATGGGTTTTTGGAATTGTTTTTCCAATGGCATGAGGCGGAAGGCGGGGAGGGCGCTGGCGTCGCCAAACATGGTGTAGTGGCGGCCGAGCGACCAGAAGCCGCGTTTGGACATGTCGGGGTCGCCGTCGTAGTCGATGATGATCCAGCCGAGGCCGATGATTTTGTTTTCGCGGAGCGCGGATTCGATGGCGCGTTGCGGGCCTTCGGGGCCGGCGTAGTCGTAGAGGGTGATGTAGAATTCGAGCGTGAGTTTGCCGGGTTCGCCGTGCTTGAAATCGTAGCGGGTGGCGGCGTTGGCGTGGGGGAAGTTTTTTGTCCAGGTGGACGCGCCCCAGGCGAGCGCCCAGTCTTTGCCGGCGGCGGGGGTGAAGATGTGGTAGTTTTGCGCATGGACGCCGTGGCCGGCCCAGTGGCGTTCGGGGTCGGTGATGCGCGGGTCGGTGTCGAGGGCGGCGCGGCGGGGGCCGACGGTGTCGGGCGTCCAAAAATCGCGGTGTTCGCTGTCGATGAGCGGGCCGCCGGAGGCGTCGCCGTCGACGATGACTTCGAAGGTGTCGTTGCGGATGCCGGGCGAGGAGAAGTCCCAGTAATTGTCGGTGGCTTCGTAGAGGAAATAGAGGCGGTTGAGGCCGTTCACCCAGCCGACGCGGACGCGGACGTCGAGGTCGGCGGGGTCGCGTTTTTTTTGGGTTTCGCCGAGGTCGGCGAGTTGGTCGGAGCCGATGACGTAGGCGTCGGGAACGATGTCCCAGTCGGAGGTGTCGCCGTCGATGCGGGGGATTTTGTCGGCGGGGAATTGGAAGACGCGGAAGGTGGTTTCGGGGCGATCCAAGGAAAGGGCTGAAGGGCTGAAAGGCTGAAGGGCTGAAATGAGGGCTGCGAGGGCGATGAGTGGGCGTGGGCGTAGACGTGTGTGTTTCATGGGGAGGGTGGCGGGAGGCGGTGCGAGGTGGCGGGAAGAATTACCAGAGTCGTGTCGGGACTTTGCCGTAGTGGGTGCCGCCGTCGTGGACGACGGCGTCGGCGCCGATGCCTTTGCGGAGGGTGATCATTTCGGCGCCGGCGAGGAGGACGGGGCCGTAGCCGTGGGCCGCATACGGGCTGACGTTGCGGTAGGCGTAGAACACCGGGTCGAAGGCCATGCCGGTGCCGACACAGACGTTTTCGACCTGGCCGCGCGCGTTGACTTGCCGCGCGACGGCGTTCCAGCCGATGGAGGCGACGGGGCCGTAGACGAGCGGGTCGAGCCAGCCGCGGTTGATGGCGCGGGCAAACGCGTAGACGAACATCGCGCTGGCGGAGGTTTCCTCGTAGGTTTCGGGGCGGTCGAGGAGTTGGTGCCAGAGGCCGTTGATGCCTTGCGTGGCGGCGAGTCCGCGGGCGTGGGCGCGGAGGAGGGCGAGGATGGCGGGGCGTTGCGGGTGGTTTTCCGGGAGCACGGAGAGGAGTTCGACCATGGCGATGATCGCCCAGCCGTTGGCGCGGCCCCAGTGGTAGGCGGGGTGTTCGGTCATGCCGGCAACCCAGCCGTGCATGAAGAGATTTTTTCCGGAGCCGGAGACGGACGCGGATTCGGAGATGGATTTGGATTCGGAGACGGAGGTGGAGGTAGAGGTGGATTCGGAGATGGATTTTGAGTTGGGTTCGGTGACGAACATGCGTTGCGCGAATTGGAGGATTTGTTTCACGGCGTCGTCGTGGCAGGCGGTGTCGCCGGTGAGTTTGCCCATTTGCGCGAGGGCGGGGACGCTCATGTAGAGGTCGTCGAGCCAGAGGCTGTCGGGCATGGGGCGGTCGCGGGCGAGTGTGCCGTCGGGGAGGCGTTTTTGCGCGGTGGTGATGTGCGCGAGGTAGCGGTCGATGATGGGGCGGAGGTCGGCGCCGGTGGTTTTCGACTGCACGGCTTTGAGCATGGCGGCGGCCATGGCGCCGGAGTCGTCGAGCGTGCGGGGCATGACGACGCTGCGGAGCGGGTAGCGTTCGGGACGCTGGCCGGCGGGGAGGGCGGAGAAGTGTTTTGAGAGCGCGGCGATGGCTTCGAGGCGGCGGGCGGCGAAACGGGTGTAGCGCGCGTCGCCCGTGGCTTCGGCGGCGTGAATCATGCCGGCGTAGGTGACGCCCCATTCGTAACTGATGATGGCGAAGGGGCCGCGTTCGAGTTCGACGCGGGGCGGGAGCGGTTTGCTGAAATCGGTGATGCGTTCCTTGGTGTCGGTGTTGGTGACGATGACGGGGCTTGCGGTTTCGAGGTAATCGACGACGCGGCGCATGACGGCTTCGATGTCGGCGACTTCGGCGGGCGCGTAGGGGATCGGCGTGGGCGAGGGGCGCCGCCAGAGGTTGACGATGGTGTCGAGGTCGGGTTCGGCGGCGGGTGTTTGCGCGGGCGCGGGGTGCTGCGGCTGCGGTTGTGATTGCGGTTGCGCGGGGTGTTGCGGTTGCGGCTGCGCGGGTTGTTGCGATTGCGCGGAAATCGGGATGGCGGCGAATGCGCACGCGGCGGCGGCGATGGCGATGGCAGTTGGCGTTTTCAGGAAGGGGATGTGCATGTGCATATGCGTGCGAATGTCGTGCGTGTGCCGCGCGGCGGCAAATGGGGCGGGCGGCTTACAGTCAGAGAGGCGGCAGAGAGGCGGCGCAATCGCAGGGGCGCGCGGCGTTATTTTGACGGTTGCGCGGGCGTGGCGGGGTCCGGCGCGGTTTGTTGCGCGGGCACTGGTTTTGAAGTGAACAATCTGCGCAAGATGCGCCGTCCGTCGTTGAAGGTCACAAATATCATCAACGAAAAGAGCAGGAGCACCATGACGCTTTGGACGGTGGCCACGATTCTCACAGGCAGCGCGCGCCCACGGATTTTTGTGATGATCGCCAGAAGTATGTGTCCGCCGTCGAGGACGGGAACCGGAAGCATGTTGAACACGGCGAGTGCGACGTTGATGAGAATGACAAACCAGAGCGCGTCCTTGTAATCGCTTTTGATAATCCGGCGCATGTTGTCGATCATGCCGAGCGGGCCGTTTGCGTCTTTCAATCCCACGTCCGTGCGGGGATTCGCGAGAGCGGCGAGTGAGCGGCCTGTGCGGTCAAAGACTTCTCCGATTTGTGTCCATGGCGGAATGTGTACTGTGATAATCGTCACATCGTAACTCTGCGTGATGCCGATGAGGTAGGATTGTTTGTTCGTGTCTGGATTGAACGTGAGCCGGGGAACGAGGGTGGCTTTGGCGGTCAGCCCATCGCGCTGGTATGTGATTTCGACGGGGGTGTCCTTGGTTTTCGATATGTAATCGCGAATGGTGTTTGGGCTTGTAATCGGAGATTGATCAATGTGCGTCAGCAAATCTCCGGGCTTCAGTCCTGCGTTTTGCGCGGCGGAGTCGGCAATCACAGAGGCGACCAGTATTTTCGCGGATGGGGTGATGCCGATGTCGCGGTGATTTTCGTAGGTGGTCGAGTAAACTGGCGTCACGACCAGATCGAAAACACGGCCGTCGCGTTTGACGGTCAGCGTGGTTTGAGGGCTGTTGTCGGCGGCGCGTCCGGACCCCATCATGACGGCGTCCACGATCTGGCCGAAATTGGACACATTTTGTCCGTCGACCGCGAGGATGCGGTCGCCGACGTTCAGACCGGCCGCGGCCGCGGGGCCGGGAACGGTTTTGCCGTCGCTCGTTTCAATCGTGGAGCGAATGTTGCCGACGACATTGGTTTGGATTTCCGCGGCGACTTGCTGGCCGATTGCCCAGAGCACTGTCGCGAGCAGCATGGCGAAGAGGACATTAAAAACCGGGCCGGCGATTGCGACGATCACTTTGTCCAGAAAGCCGAGTGGCGGAAGTTTTTCCACGTCATTTTTTGTTTCGCCTTCGATTGCCGGCATCTCCGCGAGTTGAGGCAGGGAGACATAGCCGCCAAGTGGAATCCATGAGAGCCGGTATTCGATGCCGTCCCTGCCGGTCCAACCGAAGATTTTGGGGCCGAAGCCGATTGAGAAGCGTTCGATTTTCGCGCCGCGTTTTTTTGCCGCGAGAAAATGCCCGAATTCGTGGACAAATATTGTGAATCCGAGCAAAAAAATTGCCACGATGGTTGATCCTGTGTCGGAAAAAATTGCCTGAAGAGAATCCATTTAAGTGCGGGTGAGGATTAAAATAAACTTTGGATGCCAAGGATTGCGAAACGAGAAGCAGCAGTATCGGTTGGAAGGATGTGATGGCTCAACGGTTTTTTTCGCGAAAGGCGATTACATTTTTGTAAGGTTGGCGAAGCTGGCGGCGCGGGGGTGGCGTGAGGGTGGCGTGGGTGTGGCGTGGGGGTGTGGTGTGGCGGTGGCATGGGGGTGGTGGGTGTGGGTGTGAGAAATCGGACAGATCTGACAGATATGACAGATCAGACAGACCGGCCCGCTCTGGCCCGATCCGGCCCGCTGCGCACGCCCGGCCGGGGCGTGCTGTTCTCACGCGGTGGCGAGGAGCGTCCTCGCCACGCGGCGCGCCTCGGCGTCGAGGGCGAGGACGGCGTCGAGCGTGGCGGGGTCGCGGGCGGCTTCGGCGTCGAGGGCGGCGAGTGTTTTTTCGACGAGGCGGGGAATGCCGGGGAAAGGGATTTTGTTTTCGAGGAAGGCGGCGACGGCGATTTCGTTGGCGGCGTTGTAGACCGCGGGGGCGGCGCCGCCGGTGCGCATGGTTTGTCTCGCGAGGGCGAACATGGGGAAGCGCGCTTCGTCGACGGGCCGGAAATCGAGCGTGAGGAGGCGCGAGAGGTCGAGGGCGTTTTCGGTGCCGGCGGCGCTGCGCGCGGGGTGGAGCAGGGCGTGCTGGATGGGGAAGGTCATCGAGGGCGGGCAGAGTTGCGCGAGCATGGAGCCGTCGGTGAATTCGACGAGGGCGTGCACGATGCTTTGCGGATGGAGCACGGCGGCGCATTGGCCGGGGCGGAGGCCGAAGAGGATTTGGGCTTCGATGAGTTCGAGACCTTTGTTGGCGAGCGTGGCGCAATCGACGGTGATCTTCGGCCCCATCGCCCAATTCGGATGGCGGAGCGCGTCGGCGGGGGTGGCGTGCGCGAGGCGTTCGGCGGGCCAGTCGCGAAACGCGCCGCCGCTGGCGGTGAGCGTGACGCGGCGCACGGCGGCGTCGGCGGGGCGTCCGGCGAGGCATTGGAAAACGGCGTTGTGCTCGCTGTCGACGGGGAGGAGCGGGGTGTTGTGGCGGCGGGCGGCATCCATCACGAATTTGCCGGCGAGGACGAGGATTTCCTTGCTGGCGAGCGCGAGGGTTTTGCCGGCCTCAATCGCGGCGAGGGCGGGGCGGAGACCTTGCGTGCCGGTGACGGCCACGAGCACGGTGTCGGCCTCGGGGAGACGGGAAAGGGAGAGCAGACCTTCCACGCCGGGAGCGTGGAGAAATGCGGAGTGCGGGGTGCGGAGTGCGGAGTGCGGGGGCGGATCGGACTGCTCTGGCTGATCTGGCGGATCGGTCCGATCGGTCCGATCTGTCCGATCCGGCCGATCCGGCCGATCCGCCTGATCAGGCTTGTCCGAGAAAACACCTGCGGCGCGGGCGGTGGCGCGGGCGGTTTCGTCGAAGAGCGCGGCGTGGGGGACGCGGAATTGTTGCGCGATGGCGGCGAGTTTTTGCCAGTTGCCGTGCGCGGCGATGGCGACGAGTTCGAGTTGGTCCGGATGCGCGGCGATGACGCGCAAGGTGTTTTCCCCGATGGAGCCGGTCGCGCCGAGAAGCACCACACGCCTGCGGCGCGCGGCTGATGGAGAATGAAGAATGGAGAATGAAGAATGGTCGGACATTGCGAGCGCCCGGCAGTCTGGCAGATTCTGGCGAAAAGGGAAAAGCCTGGAAAACAGCGTCCGGCGGGTTTCATCCGGCGGGTTTGGCGTGGCGGGTTTGGCGTGGCGGGGACTTTCACTCCGTGCCATGACAAAGCCAGTCGCGCTTTTCGGATTAAAACACACACGGGGGCTTTTTCTATTTGCGCGACTTCAATCATAAACGCACACTCCGGCCCACGATTTTGTTTCTTCATGTCCAACGATCACGAACGCTCCGACCGACCGACCGGCAAAAACATCCAGCTTATGGCCACGTGCCTCTGCGATGCGCTTTTCGATGATGTGGGCGCATCCACGGTCGGGATTCTCGAACATCTCGGCTGCACGATTGATTTTCCCGAAGCGCAGACTTGCTGCGGCCAGCCCGCGTTCAACAGCGGCGACTGGACGGCCTCGCGCAAAGTCCTCCGCCATGTGCTCGACACTTTTACGGGTGAGGCGCCGCTCATCATTCCGTCCGCCTCCTGCGCCGCGATGATTTACCACGGCGCGCTGCTCGCCTTTGAGAAGGAACCGCGGACGCTTCCCGCCGCGCGGAAACTCGCCGGGCGCACGTGGGAGCTGGTTGATTTTATCGTCAACGGACTCGGCGTCACGAAATGGCCGGGGCGCTACGAGGCGTCGGTGGTGTTTCACCGTTCGTGTCACGCGCGCGGCGCCGCCACGGGCGAAGCCGCGCTCACGTTGCTCCGCTCCATCGAGGGACTGCGCGTGCTCACGTTCGACGAGTCCGAGCAATGCTGCGGTTTTGGCGGCACCTTCAGCGTGACCTTTCCGCATATTTCCAAGTCGATGGGCGAATTGAAACTCGACCACCTCCTCGCCGGGAAACCCGACATGATCGTCTCCATCGACCAAAGCTGTCTCATGAGCCTCGGCGGTCTCGCGGCCAAAGGTGGGCGGCCCGTGAAAACGGCGCACATCGCGCAAGTCCTGCGCGACTCGCTGCGCAACGCCGGCCTGCTTGCCGCATAGTAACTGATGTTACGCAGCCGGCAGATTTTGTAGGGCCTGACCTTGTGTCAGGCCGCGAATTATTGTAACATGCATTCATAATTGCATCTATAATTCAATTATGAACTGAAGTTGCGCGATTCGTGGCATCAGTTATGAACGCAAGCTGGAATTAACTGATGTTACGCAGTCAGCATGTCCTGGGGGCGCGGGCATATCTGCCCGCGGAACGCCGGACGCCCGCGTGGGGTATATCGAAAACGCATCGCGGGCAGGGATGCCCGCGCCCCCAGGGCAAACGCATCTAATTTTTGAGAATATGAAGTAGATAATTATTATC
>JAISGL010000215.1 GCA_031263125.1 Opitutaceae bacterium
CGGCACCGCCATCGCTGGCACCGGCACCGCCATCGCCGCCGCCGCCGCCACGCCCCTCGCGCCCGGCGCATGGTTCGACCTGCTGCACGCGCGAAAAAATTTCTCGGGCACAATCGCCCCCGGCTGGTGCGCCACGCTCTCGTGGCGCTGATTTCGGAAGGCAACGCCACCCCTCCGCATCGACCGCATCGCGATGTCCCAGGCAAACGACACACGCCGCCGCAACCCCGGCCCCAGTTGGGGCTACCGTTTTCTGCGCACCGCCGACCTCGTCACCCCCGAGTTCATCTACAAGCCCGCGCGCGCCATCGGCACCCTCATCGC
Source organism: Opitutaceae bacterium (assembly GCA_031263125.1). Taxonomy (GTDB): domain Bacteria; phylum Verrucomicrobiota; class Verrucomicrobiia; order Opitutales; family Opitutaceae; genus Ereboglobus. The sequence goes on from JAISGL010000215.1 coordinate 325, forward strand.
GATGGCCTTCATGCCCGCGCAACGCCGCCACTCGCGCGAATACCTCGCCCTCGCGCTCGGACGCCGCCCCACCCTGCGCGATGTCTTCCGCCACTTTTTCGCCTTCGAGGAATCGCTCATGACCAAGCTGCGCGTCCTCAATGGACGCCCGCACAAAACCGTCTACGCGCCCGGCGCGCACGACGCGCGTGAATGGTTCGAAAATGGCGGCCCCGTTTTTCTCGGCACCTTCCACGTCGGCAACTCCGACCTCCAGGGTTTCCAAATCGGCGGGGACGGCCACGCGCGCGTGCATCGCAAAACCTACATCGTGCGCGAACGCGTCGGCAATTCGCACGACACCGAAAAGTTCGCCGAGAAATACGGCGACCGCCTCGGCTTCATCTGGGTCAACGACCCGCGGGAAATGATCTACGCGCTCAAGGACGCCGCCTCCACCGACGCCGCCATCGCGCTCCAATGCGACCGCGTCGAGCACAGCGCGCGCACCGCCGCGTTCGATTTTCTCGGCTCGCGGCGCCACTTCCCCATCACGATCTACATCCTCGCCGCGATCTTCAAACGCCCCGTGATCCTCACCTTTGGCGCGCCCGAGTCGCCCGTGCTCGCCACCCTGCACGCCTCGCCGCGCTTCGACCCCATCCCCGGCGAAACGCGCGCCGCCACCCTCGCGCGCGGCCACCGGCACTTTCAGGAATTTCTCCGCCACCTCGAAAAAATCCTGCGTGAAAAACCCTGCATCTGGTTTAATTTCCTCCCGTGGAAAACCTCTGCGCAAAGCGCGGAGGTAAATTCCAAGGGATAAATTCCAAATCCCAATGTCCAAACTCCAAAAAAATTCCAAATTCCAATATTCAAAAGGATCGGCCCGCCCGCCGTCCTTTTGGAGTCTGGCCATTGGAGTTTGGGATTTGAATCTGATGTTACGCGAAGGCCGGTTCAAAAGGCGCCGCTGTGTTCTTTCCAGACCAACCAAACCCGAACCCCGCGATTGGGCGGGGGCAACGCGAAGTCCGATCCTGGGAGCGCGGGCATCTCTGCCCGCGAAACGCCATGCGCCCGCTTGGTATATCTCGAAAATACATCGCGGGCAAAGACGCCCGCGCTCCCAGGCGCTGCTGCGTAACATCCGTTTGGATTTTGGCCATTGGGAGTTTGGTCATTGGGATTTGGAGTTTGGAGTTTTTCATCTCCTCCCCGCCGAAAGGATCACCACATGATCCCCGGCCCCCGACATCTCTATCTGGCCCTCGCCTACTACGCCTCGTGGGGGTTGTTCATGGGCTTCGGCCTCATCCTCAGCGTATGCAGCCTCCCGCTCCTCCCCTGGCGCGACCGCGCCGGACTTCACAAAAAAATGCGCGCCATCCAGCGCTGGCTCTTCCGCGTGTGGATAGCCTGGTTTCACGCGAGCGGCGTCCTGCGACTCGTCTGGAAAAATTTCAACGAACCCCTCGCGCCCGGCACCGTTTATATTTCGACGCATCCCTCGCTTATCGACGCGCCGCTCCTCCTCGGACGCCTTCCCGATTCGATTTGCGTGGTGAAACCCGCCATCATGCGCAACCCCGCGCTCGGCGCCGCCGCCATCGTCGCCGGCTTCGTGACCGGCTCAAACGACGTCGACATGATCCGCGCCGTCTCCGACAAAGTCCGCGCCGGCTCCTCGCTCCTCATTTTCCCCGAAGGCACGCGCACCGAGCCGGGCACGGCGCTCAACCCCTTCAAACCCGGCTTCGCCCTCATCGCCAGCCGCGCCTCGGCGCCCGTGCGCCTCATCATCACGCGCGCCTCCGCCGGCTTCGTCACGCGCGGACGCCCCTGGTGGAAACTCCCCGACGTGCTCCCCGCCACGATGGAATTTTCCCTCGACCGCGCCTGGCCGCACGACCCCGAAAAATCCGCCGCCACCCTCAGCGCCGAAATCGAGACCCACGTCCGCGCAATCCTGCGCGGAAACTCCAATAATCAATGGCCGGATTCCAAACGGCCTGATTCCAAACGCCCCCCCGACAATTCCAAATGACCCCCGGCGCACCATCAGATCCCGCCCATTTGGATTCCGCCCGGTTGGAATTTGGCCGGTTGGAATCCGGCCGGTTGGAATTTGGAATTTCCAGCTGCAGGCTGGTCCTCATTCCGAGCTACAACACCGGCGCGCGACTCCTCCTCCAGACCGTGCGCGACGCCCTCGCGCAGTGGGCGCCGGTTTGGGTCGTCATCGACGGCGGCACGGACGACAGTGGCCCCGCCGTCTGCGAACTGGCAAAAACCGACCCGCGCCTCCGCGTTATTATGCGCGAAAAAAATTCCGGCAAAGGCTCCGCCGTCCTCTTCGCCGCCAGACTCGCCCTCGCGCAAGGCTACACGCACGCCCTCGTCATGGACGCCGACGGCCAGCATCCCGCCAGCCGCATCCGTGATTTCATGGCGGCCTCGCAAACCGCGTCCGACGCCCTCGTGCTCGGCAAACCCGTCTTCGGCCCCGAGGCGCCGCCCATCCGCCTCAAAGGCCGCAAACTCAGCGTCGCCCTCGTGCGCCTCGAATGCCTCGGCGGCGGCATCGACGACCCGCTCTTCGGCTTCCGCGTCTATCCGCTCGCGCCCCTCGTCGCCGCCATGCGCCGCTCCTGGTTTGCGCGCCGCTACGATTTCGACCCCGAGGTCGCCGTGCGCCTCTTCTGGGCCGGCGTCCCGGCAATCAACATCCCCGCCGCCTGCAAATATCTCTCGCGCGACGAAGGCGGCGTTTCGCATTTCCACTACCTGCGCGACAACATCCGCATGGTCTGGCTGCACGCGCGCCTCATCACCTCGCTGCTCCTCTGCAAATGGCCGGCTGCCCGCCGCGCCCAGAAAAAACGCTCTTCCACTTCCACATGAAAATTCGCCACCGTCCTCTCCCTGCGCTTTTCCCCGCCGTGCTTTTCGCGCCCGCGCTTTCCCTCGTCGCGCTTTTCCCCGTCGCGCTTTCCTTCGCCGCGCTTTTTCTCGTCGCGCTTTCCTTCGCCGCGCCCGCCGCTCTCCGCGCCGCCCCGCCCGCCGAACGCGGCCCCGTCATCCGGCGCGACGCCACCGACGCCACCACCACCGCCACCGACGCCGGCTGGGACTGGCTCTTCTCCGCGCTCGCCGCAAAAGGCGCCACGTATTCCACCTTCACTGAAAACCGCCACTTCGCCGCGCGCAAAACCCCCGTCGTGCTCCAGGGCGAAATGCGCCTCATCCCCGCGCGCGGCCTCAGCCTGCGCTACACCGCGCCCGAGGAAACACTCACCATCATCGACACCCAGGGCCTGCTCCTCCGCGACGCCAAAGGCCGCGTGCGCCAGCTCAAAACCGGCACGCGCGACGCCGGACTCGTCGCCGCGCTCCTCCCCGTCATGCGTTTCGACGCCGGCGAACTTTTCAAGCAATTCATCGTCCACGCCGCGCGCGACGGAGCCGACTGGCGCTTCGATTTTGTCCCCCTCAACGAACGCCTCGCCGAAGCCCTCGGCGCCATCGTCGTCCGCGGCACCGGCACCGAAATAAAATCCCTCGACTTCAACACCTCCCCGAAACTCCGCGTCGAAGTCATCGTCGGCGAAACCAAAACCGGAGTCACCTTCACCGACGGTGACCTGCAAAAATATTTCCGCGCCGGCCAATGATCTTCCTGCGCAAAACGCCCGCCCGCATTCTTCTCCTCACCGGCGCGCTCGCCGGCGTGGCGTGGCTCGCGTCGCTCGATTACGCGCAAAAAATCTCCACCAACGTCCTCGACCTCATCCCCGCCGCCGAACGCTCCCCCGAACTCGCGGTCGTCCGTTCCCTCGCCGGCGAAAAGCAGGCCCGCGTCGCGCTCTTCGCCCTCCGCGTCCCCGGCGATGATGACGACACGCGCGACCGCGCCGCCGCCGCGTTCACCGCCTCGCTCCTCGCCAGCGGCGCCTTTGCGGAAGCCGAAATCACGACCGACACCACCTCGCGCAACGCCCTCGCCGGACAAATCTTCGCCCAACGCCTCGCGCTCCTCCTTCCCGGCTGGCTCGCGGAAAACGAATCGCACGACACCGCCGCGCTCGCCGAAAAAACCGCCGCCGACCTCGAACGCTTCATGAGCAAACCCGAGGCGCTCGCCTTCGCCGAACTCCTTCCCCACGACCCGCTCCTCCTCCTCCCCACTCTCGTCGAAAAAGTACAATCCCTCGACACCACCTCCACCGTCACCGCATCCCCCGCCGCCGCCGCCACCGCCGCCGCCTCCGCATCCACCGCTACCGCCGCACCCGGCGACACCGCCACACCCGGCGACACCGCCGCCTCCACCTCCGCATCCACTGCCGCCTCCGCCTCCTCCACCGCATCCACTGCCGCCGCCACCGACACCGCCGCACCCGGCGACACCGCGCTCATCTGGACGCTCACCCGCGAAAACCCGCTCGCCGAAGCCGGCCAGAAACCCGTCTTCGCCGCCGTCGCCGCCGCGCTCTCCGCCGCGCAAAAAATCGCGCCCGACGCCACGCTCCGCTGGACCGCCATCAGCCTTTTCGCCGCCGAAAGCAAACAAAGCATCATGCGCGAACTCACCCTCGGCACGCTGCTCACGCTGATCGCTGTCCTCGGCCTCGCCGTCATCTGCCTGCCGCGAATCGCCGGCACGCTCAATCTCGCCCCCGTCATTTTCGGCGCGCTCCTCGGCGCATGCGCCGCCGTCACGCTCTGCTTCGGGCGCGTGCACGTCCTCGTGTTTGTGCTCGGCCTGATGCTCGCCGGCGTCTCCATCGACTACGGTTTTTATCTCTACCTCCAGCCGCGCAAAATCCCCGGCGAACCTTACGCCGCAAAAGTCCGCCGCCTGCTGAAACCGCTCCTCGGCAGCGCGCTCACCACCGTGCTCGGTTTTTCGCTGCTCCTTTTTTCCGACCTCCCGCTCATCCGCCAGCTCGGCGTCTTCGTCAGCGCCGGCCTGCTCTGCGCGCTCGTCACCGCCGTGCTCTGGTTCGCGCAAATCAAAAACCCCTTCATGCAGGCGCGCGCCTTTGTGAGCGCCCAGCCCCGCCCCGGCGCGGCAAGCCGCCGCGCGGCAATCGCAATCCTCGCCCTCGGCGCACTCATCGCGCTCGCCGGCCCGTGGCGCCTGCACTGGCGCGACAGCACGCAGGAACTCCAACCCCGCCTGCCGCGCCTCGCCCAGGACGCCGCCGACCTGCGCGCATTTTTCGGTGACACCCCCGCGCGCACCATCTATCTCACGCGCGGCGAAACCATCGCCGATGCCCGCGCCTCGCTCGAAAAATTCACCGCCTGGCACAACGAAAAATTCCCCGCCGCCGCCACCGCCTCGCTCGGCTACGCCATCCCCCTCCGCGCCGACCACGACGCATTGCCCGCCCGCCTCGAAAAACTTCGCGACTTCCCCGACGCCCTCCGCGCCGCGCTCGACCGCCACGGTTTCAACGCCGGCGAATTCGAGCCGTTTTTCACCGTATGGAAAAATTTCACACCGCCCGCCAACTACGATGCAACCATCGCCAGCCTCGCCGCCTCCCTCCGCGGCCAGACGGCGCTCCTGATGTCCACCACCCCCGGCGCAAGTTTCCTCATCACCGCCGCCGACCACCCCGCCTCCGCCGCCGAACCGCCCGCCGCGCTCGCCACCGCCAGCCTCAACCAGCTCGAATCGCTCAACAAACTCTTCGCCCGCTATCGCATTTCCGCGCTCCGCCTCAGCGCCATCGGCCTCGCCCTCGTCGGCCTGGGCATGTGGCTCATCTACGGCGTGAAACGCGGCACGCTCATTTTCACCACGCCCGTCGGCTCGTGCCTGTTTGCGTTTGGCCTGCTCGGAATCTGCGGCGTCACGCTCAACCTCTTTCACCTGCTCGGCGCATTCCTCGGCGTCTGCCTCAGCCACAACTACGCCATCTTCACCGCCGAAAACGACGCGCGCAAGGAACAGCCCCCGCCCTCGATCCGCCTCTCCGCTCTCAGCACCGCGGCCTCCTTCGGCGTGCTCGCGTGCAGCAGCATCCCCGTCGTCTCCGCGCTCGGCGTCACCGTCGCGCTCATCGTGCTCTCCGCGCTCGCCACCGTGGAGCTGAAACGCATCGCCAGGCCCCCCGCCCCTCCCGATTCTCCCAACATTCCGCCCACCTTCCGCCGCCGTGTATTTGATTTATGAATACAGCCAAACCACATGACAACACGCCCCGCGTGCTGCTCGTCAACCTCAACACCTACGACCAGCCCTACCCCGTTTATCCGCTCGGACTCGCCTACATCGACGGCGCGCTGCGCAAGGCCGGTTACGAAACCCGCTTCTGGGACGCACGCGCCAGCCGCGGCCCCGTCGGGGAAAGCGTTGCGCAATTCCAGCCCGACTACATCGCCCTCTCGCTCCGCAACATCGACAACGCGCAAAGCCACAACCCCCTCTCCTTCGTCCGCACCCTCTCCGACTGTTGCGCCACCCTGCGCAAAGTCACCCGCGCCCCCATCATCGTGGGCGGCAGCGCGTTTTCACTTTTCCCGACCGAACTCCTCGAACTCACCGGCGCCGACCACGGCGTGCGCGGCGAAGGCGAGGCGCCCCTGATCGAACTCCTCGCCGCGCTCCGCGAAAACCGCCCGACCACCGCGATTCCCGGCGTCGCGTGGAACGAGACCCCGCACTCCGCCCGCTGCAACAAATGCGCCGCCCACCTCGCCGGCTTCACCGCCGAGCCTGCGCACACCCCCGAAATCCTCACCCCCTATCTTGCCTCGGGATCAATCATCGGCGTGCAAACCCAGCGCGGATGCCCGCTCAAATGCTGTTACTGCGCCTACCCGTACATCGAAGGCCGCCGCAGCCGCTACCGCACCGGCGCGCAAGTTGTCGAAGAGATGACCCGCCTCCGCGCCCTCGGCGTGCGCTACACCTTCATCGTCGACTCGGTTTTCAACACCAACGAAAAACACCTCGTCGACGTCTGTGAAGCGCTCATCGCCGCCCGGCTCGGCATGGAGTGGGAATGTTTCCTCAGCCCGCGCGGCCTCAAGCGCGAACACTTCGCGCTCATGAAACGCGCCGGCCTGCGCGACATCGAGTTCGGCTCCGACAGCTTCAGCGACCCCGTGCTCGCGGCCTATGGAAAAGCCTTCACCTACGACGAGATTCGCCAGGCCAGCGCCTACGCCACGGAAGCCGGCGTCAATTACGGGCACTGCCTCATCTTCGGCGGCCCCGGAGAAACGCCCGCCAGCATCGAGGAAACGCTCGTCCGCGCCGGCGAACTTTCCGGCACCTACTATTTTGCCACGATTGGCATGCGCATCTATCCTGGCACGCCCCTGTGGAAGACGCACGGCCCGCCGGCGACGGGTGAGACCCCTGAAGCCTACCTCGCCACGCCGCGCTTCCACATCGAGCCGCCGCTCACCGTGGAAAGCATCTGCAAGCGCCTCTTCGACTACCGCAAAACCGCGCCCAACTGGGTCGTAGGCGACCCGCCCCCGGCCTTCGTTGTCACGATGGAAAAACTCCGCAAGCGCGGCATCCAAGGCCCCCTCTGGGAATACATCGAAATCCTCCAACGCTACCAGTCCAGCGGAACGCGGTAAGCACCCGCCATGCGCGGCACGATGCACGATGAATCGGTGAAGCGGTTGAATTCGGCAAGGACGTTCACATATTCCCAAACACGCCGGTTCAAAATATATAAAATATGCGCACCGCGAACGTGTGGCCGCGGACATTTATATTTTTAACTGATGTTACGCAGACGGCGGATTTCGCAGGGCCTGACCTTGTGTCAGGCCGCAAATTACCAGTATGGCCTCCCATGCGAGTGCGGCCTGACACAAGATCAGGCTCTGTAAAATCCTGCCGTCCGTGTAACATCAGCTGGCGTAAGTTGCCAGCCCTGCCCTGCCCGTTTGTTGCGTTTGTCGTTGTGTCGTTGAGTCTGTTCACGCCGTTTCGATTCAGCCGGACGCAAGCGTGCGCCGTCGTGGCATGCGCATAACCATGATTTCGTCCGTATCGCTACTGTCGGCTGTGCCACTGCCGCCATTCGCGTTCGCGATGCCCCAGTCGCAGACGGGTGGCAGGGCGCGGGGTGCCTTGCGGCGGCGCAACCCTGTCTTTCGTCGGAGGAGCGTGAGGTGTTTTGCGACAAAGGCCCTGCTGCCAAGTATGCCGCCATTGGTAAAATAGCGTATCTGGCATCTCAATGCGGTAG
>JAISGL010000430.1 GCA_031263125.1 Opitutaceae bacterium
CGCGTTCGATGCGGAGGAGGGCTAACTGGCCGGCGCTGCGCGGCTGCGCGTCAAAGATCGCCACACGGTTGCCGCGCGTGCGACCGGTGTGACGGCGTCCGGTTTTGTCGCGGCCCTCAATGAGCACTTCCTGCACGGTGCCGAGGAGCGATTCGTTCCGGCGGAGCGAATTGCGGCGCAGGATTTCGAGGAGCACCTGGTTGCGGTGTTCCTTCACATCGTCGGGAATCTGGCCGGCGTGGGCGGCGGCGGGCGTGCCGGTGCGTATCGAATATTTGAATACGTAGGCCATGTCGTAGTTGCACGCCTCGAAGAGTTCGCGGGTTTGCTCGAAGTCGGCGTCGGTTTCGCCGGGGAAGCCGACGATCACGTCGGTCGAGAAATGGATGCCGGGGTTCACGGCGCGCAGGGAGTCGACAATTTCCTTGTAGCGGTCGCGCGAGTAGGGGCGGTTCATCGCCTTGAGGATGCGGTCGCTGCCGGACTGCATGGGCAGGTGGACTTGTTCGCAGAGTTTCGGCATGCGTCCGGGCGCGAAGGCGTCGACGAGGTCCCGCTTGAAGCCGCGCGGGTGCGGCGAGGTGAAGCGGATGCGTTCGATGCCGTCGACGGCGTGGACGCGTCCGAGGAGTTGCACAAAGGGCGACACGCCGCCGGTGTGCGTGTAGTCGCGGCGTCCGTAGCTGGTGACGATCTGGCCGAGGAGCGTGACCTCGCGCACGCCGCTGGCGGCGAGCCGGCGGCATTCCCCGACGATGTCTTCCATGGGGCGCGAGCGTTCGTCGCCGCGTGTTTTTGGCACGATGCAGAAGGCGCAATCCATGTTGCAGCCCTGCTGGATCGAGACGAAAGCGCTGACCCGGCGTCCGATGTCTTCGTCCGGTTCGCCGCCGCCGCCGGACGCGGCGTCGGGGATGAGGTGGTCTTTGATTGTGTTTTGCGAGCCGGCTTCCCCGGCGATGTCGACAATGGTTTCGCCGACGGGCAGGCCCGCGTCGCGCGCGGCGCGGAGGTTGTCGAGGTAGCCGGGCACCTGGTGAAATTTTTGCGTGCCGATGATGAGGTCGACGTCGGGCAGCCTGTCCAAAAGTTCGGCGCCGCGGTTTTGCGCCATGCAACCGAGGATGCCGAGGATGAAGTCGGGATTGCGGCGTTTGCGGCCCTGCATGGAGGAGGCTTTGCCGATGGCTTTTTGCTCGGCGGCGTCGCGCACGCTGCAAGTGTTGAGGAGCATGATGTCGCACTCGTTTTCGCTGCCGACGATGCGATATCCCCGGACGCGCAGCATGGCCGCGACTGCCTCGCTGTCGCGCTCGTTCATCTGGCAGCCGTAGGTTTTGATATAGACTCGATTCATTGCCGGTGCGCGCAACAGCAGAAGCATGGCGCGTCGTGCGTCAAACGGGAAAGAGCGGGGAAGAGCGGGGAAGAACGGAGAGGCCGGGGCGGGATGTGACCGGATGCAAAGATGCCAGCCTGTCTCAAGATGAAAGAACTGATGTTACGCAGCCATTTCGTAGGGCCTGACCTTGTGTCAGGCCGCGAATTACCATTGTGGTCTCCCACGCGTGCGCGGCCTGACACAAGGTCAGGCCCTGCAAAATGGCTGCGTAACATCAGTGAAAAAAGAACGCCGCTCCGCTCCGCGCGCGTGTGTTTGAGCGCCTGCATCCGACGATTGGTTTTGCGCGTGCGCGCGCAAAAAATCCGCCGGCGCGCTTGACGCGATGCCGGCGGATTTGGAATGCGGGAAACGCGATTCGATTTTATAACTGATGTTACGCGACCGGCAGGGTTTTGTAGGGCCTGACCTTGTGTCAGGCCGCGAATTACCTGTGTGGCCTCCCACGCGAACGCGGCCTGACACAAGGTCAGGCACTACGCACCGCGTAACATCAGCTTATAACATGCCATAAATCACCCGCGCTTCAGCGGTTCAATCCCAGGCAACCTCTTCGAGGTTGTGACAATCTTTTCCCCTTTTCCCAGGGTGGCGACTGCGTCGCAACCTTGGGCTTCATTGGGAAACGGCTTCGCCGTTTTTGCGCCCTTCGGCGTTTTCCTTTCGCTTCTGCCCCCGCCCGCGGCTTCCTTGCATTAAAAACGTCGGGGAACCAAAATCGAACCGGGGCTTGACGAGGCGTGTTTCGCGGCGTGCGTTTGGCGTTTTATGGAAGTCATTTTTCTAGGCACAGGCACGTCGCAGGGAGTCCCGATGATCGCGTGCGATTGCGAGGTTTGCACGTCGGACGATCCGCGCGACCGGCGGACGCGCGCGAGCGTACACGTGGTCATGGATGGTTTGCGCATCCAGGTGGACGCCGGGCCGGAATTCCGGGCGCAGTGCCTGCGCGAGAAGATCACGTGGATGGATTTGTTCATCCTTACGCACGGGCATTCGGACCATATCGCGGGGATGGATGACTTGCGGCGTTTTTGCGATTTGCTGGGCGCGGCGGCGCTGCCGGTTTATTCGACGGCGGAGGGGATGGTGCGGGTGGCGACGGTTTTTCCGTACGCCATCGGGGAGCGTCCGGTGGCGGCGGGTTACGCGGCGTTCCGGTTGCGTGAGATGCCGGTGAGTCCGGAGAAACTGGAGTTTCCGCAGGGGACAATAGAGGCGGCGCTTCTGCCGCACGGGACGGTGCTGACGCTGGGGCTTGTTTTCACGGAGCGGAGCAGCGGGAAAAAGTTTGCCTACTACACGGATTGCAAGACGGTGCCGCCGGTCGCGGTCGGGCTGGCGCGCGGCGCGGACGTGGTGGTGCTGGACGGTTTGCGTCCGGAGCCGCATCCGTCGCACATGTCGGTCGGCGAGGCGGTCGGGATGGCGCAACACATCGGCGCGTCGCGGACGTATCTGACGCATTTGACGCACTTCATCGGCCACGGGGACTGGATGGCGCGCATGCCCGCGGGCGTGGCGCTGGCGTATGATGGGTTGCGGCTGACGCTGTGACTTCGGTCGTTGCCGCCGGCATCACATGAAATAAAACCGGGGTTTACCTGCCGGTTCGGATGCGCACGAGGAGGTCGTTCAGGGCGGCGCGGGTTTGTGCGTCCGGGCTTTCGATGAGATGGCTGGATTCATGCGCGCGCTGCAACTCGTCGCGGAGCCGCCGGTATTCGCTTTCGTGAAATGCCATGTCGGCGTCCGCCAGTCGCGAGTGCTCGGGGCCGGCGAGTTTGCGGGCGATGAGACCGGGGATTTGCGGGAGGCGGAAGCTCTCGTTGAGCGTGACGAGGTTTGCCTCGATTTCCCCGGTGCGCATGAGCCGGATGCCCGTGAGCAAAACGCGATACACGTAGAGCAGCGGTTTTACGCGGCGGGGCGATTCAGTGGAGAACAGTTTCCACTGCGTTTCGGCGCGCACGGGAATGCGATGTTCGCGCACGGCGTTTCGGCGTTTCGCGGGCAGGGATGTTCGCGTTTCCAAGAACGGCGTTCGTGAGGCATTCACTCAATTGCGGGTTTCGGGTTTGTTTGATGGCGGATGGCGGATGGAGGATGGCGGATGGAGGAAGGACGCACCTGCGTTTTTCCGCGCACCTGCGTTTTTTGCATCTCTTTGGCTGCGTGACATCAGTTAAATATGACGCTTTTTTGTCGTGACGATTCCTGGCGTGGAACCGTGGATGTGATCAGTCGGAGATTAGCTGGGATCAGCAGCGAAGGTCAGCCGAAGACCGATGTCAGCCGAAGATGCGTTTGCGCAGCGCACGGAGAGAGGTGAATTCGCAGGCGTTTTTGAGCGGGGCTGTGTTTGCAGGTTCTGCATCGGACCAGTCGCAGAGCAGAGGCAGCGGGCGCGGCGTGGCGCGGCGGCGTCTTCCCGTCAGACGGCGGTAGCGCGTGAGTTGTTGCGCGACGAAGACCTGCCCGCCGAGCACGGCGCCGTCGGTGAAGTAGCGTATCCGGCATCTCAATACGGTGGTGACGGGGAGGCGGCCGTTTTCACGCATTGTTTTTTCGAGGAGTTTTTCGGTGATGGCGGCCTTGTTGGCCCGGGGGGCGGCGCCGGCGCCGATGACTGTCCGGCGGTAGTCGGCATGGATGGTTTTCCATGACGGCGGCGCGTCTGACTGGGGATTTGCGATGGCGTGGGTGATGCCGGTCTGGGCGTTTTTGCCGCCTGCGACGGCTTCGCCGTAGCCGCAGAAGCGGTAGTTTTTCGGGTCGCTGACGATGCCGGCGCGAATGGGGTTGAGGTCGATGTAGGCGGCCATGATGCGGACGATGCGGCTGGAGGGGTCGACGAGGACGCTCTTGAAGCGTTCGGCCCAGAGTGTGCCGAAGCGGGCGTGTGTTTTGTTGAACCAGATGGAGAAGCGTTGTTTGAGGAATTTCATGAAGACGGAGATGTCGCCCATGAGTGCGAGCTGGCGTTTGCGCCAGGCTGCGGCGGAGGGACCGTCGGTTTTGAGTTGGGACTCGATGTCGGAGATGTCGGCGGGTTGGTGGGAGGTGGGTTTGGGGTAGAGGACGCGGTAGCGGCGGAGGAGTTCGACGTCGGAGACAGCGCTTTTTTTGGGGATTTTGACGAGCACATGGAAGTGGTTGTCCATGATGGCGTAGGTGAGGACGATGACGCCGCAGAAGTCCGCGATTTGCCATATCTGGCGGCGGAGGATTTCCTTGGCGGTGTCGTCGAGGATGCGCTCGCCATTAACGGTGCGGGATATGCAGTGATAAACGGCGTCGGCCTCGGCGTCGGGAATTTTGATGCGGATGCGGGATCTTCTCATAACGCATGACTGTGTGGAGGAAGAAGCGGACAAATGTCAAGCTTTTTTAGCCTGGCTAAAATATCATGGGTGCGGACATGTTTTGACGGGGGCGGGTTTTGTGTGATGTTGTCGGGGTCAAGTCATGCAAGCCGTAGCGTCACATATCCACGTCAAGGGGGCACGGGAACATAATCTCAAAAATATCGAGGTGAGGATTCCGCGCGGGAAACTGGTCGTGATCACAGGGCCGAGCGGGTCGGGAAAATCGTCGCTGGCGTTCGATACAATCTACGCCGAGGGCTACCGCAAATACATGGAGTCGCTTTCGACCCAGGCACGTCAGGTGCTCGAACAGCTGAAGCGGCCCGACGTGGATTTCATCCACGGGCTTTCCCCCGTGCTCGCCATCGAGCAGCGCACGGGGGGCGGCTCTCCGCGGAGCACAATCGCCACCGTGACGGAGATCGCGGATTACACGCGGTTGCTGTGGGCGTTGCATGGGGTGCAGATTTGTCCGAGGGACGGCGGGCGCGTGACGCAGCGATCGCTCGACGACAATGTGGCGCGGGTGCTCGCGGTTGCGGGCGGCGAGCGCGTGATGTTGCTCGCGCCGCTCATGCACGCGAAGCCGAGCGTGCTGCGCGAGGAATTGCCGCGGCTGCGCCAGCGCGGGTTCCAGCGCGTGCGGCTCGATGGCGAAATCAGGGGACTGGACGATCCGCATTCGATTCCTCCGGGCGCGCGGGAGATCGCGGTGGATTTGGTCGTGGACCGTCTCGTGGCGAGCCAGGAGCAGCGCAGCAGGCTGGCGGACTCGCTCGAGCTGACGTTTCGCGAGGGGCGTGACCGGGCGATTGTGCTCGCCCAGAAAAACGCGGATGCGCCGTGGCGCGAAATCAATTTGAGCCAGTCGCTCGCGTGCGAGATTTGCGGCGACGTTTTCGAAAAACCCACGCCGCGTCATTTTTCTTTCAATCACACCGAGGGGGCGTGCCCGACGTGCGGCGGGTTGGGGCGGAAGATGCGTTTTGTGCCGGAATTGATTGTGCCGGACCCGGAAAAATCGGTGCGCGAGGGCGCGATCAAACCGTGGCGCATCGGCGGGAAAAATCTGATCATCAAACATAATGCGTTGCTGAAACAGCTCGCGGAGCAGCTGCCGTTTGATGCCGAGAAGCCGTGGAAGGATTTGCCGCGGGAAACGCGCGATTTGATTTTGCACGGCGCGGGGGAGCGGCTGTTCGCATTCAAGTTGAAACGCATGCGCGAGGCGCGCGCGATGCCGTTTCCCGGCGTGATCGCGGATTTGGACGAGAGCTGGCGCGGGACGGATAGCGATGGGTTCCGCGCGCGGCTGACGACGTTCATGGTGAGCGGGGAGTGTCCCGAGTGCCACGGCGGGCGGCTGAATGCGCGGAGCGCGGCGGTGCAGGTGCGGATCAGCAGAAATCAGGCTGATCGGGCTGATCGGACTGATCGGACAGAGCTGACGGAGCCGACTGATCTGGCCGATCTGACTAACCGGCCGGATCAACAGCGGGAAAACAAATCGCTGACGTTTCCGGATTTTCTCTCGCTCGACGTGCTTGCCGCGCATGTTGTGGCGCGCGATCTCGTGGCGGCGCTGGAGGGCAACGAGGCGTTGCGCGAAATCGTGACGGGCATCGAGCAGCGGTTGCATTTTCTCGTGCAAACGGGACTCGGGTATCTGACGCTCGACCGCGATTACGACACGCTGTCGGGCGGCGAGGCGCAGCGGGTGCGGCTGGCGACACAGTTGGGCATGGGACTCATGGGTGTCATCTATGTGCTGGATGAGCCGAGCATCGGACTGCATCCGGCGGACAACGAGCGGTTGCTGGCGCAACTGCGCGAGTTGCGCGACCGCGGAAACACGGTGCTCGTGGTCGAGCATGACGAGGAGACGATGCGCATCGCGGACGAGATCATCGAACTCGGCCCCGAGGCGGGCGCGGAGGGCGGGCGGATTTTGTTTCAGGGGACGCCGGCGCAGTGCGCGGCGCAACCGGGACGCGTGTCGCGCACGGGGCCGTATCTGGCGCGGACGTGTTTTGTCGGGAAGGATGCAAAAACGAAAACGCCCGCGGGCGGGCCGGGGGCGTGGCTGACGGTGCGCGGCGCGGGCGAGCATAATCTGCGCAATATCGACGTGCAGTTTCCCATCGGATTGCTGACATGCGTGACGGGGGTGTCGGGTTCGGGGAAGAGCACGCTGGTGAACGATATCCTGGCGATTGCGGCGGCGCGAAAACTGAACGGCGTGGTGAAGCTGTTTCCGGGAAGGCACAAAGGTATCGAGAATTTGAATACGTTTGAAAAACTGGTGCAGGTCGACCAGGAGCCGATCGGGCGGAGTCCGCGGTCGAATCCGGCGACCTACACGAAGCTGCTGGATGCGTTGCGCGATTTGTTTGCGCAGGCGCCGCTCGCGAAGGTGCGCGGGTACAAGGCGAGCCGGTTTTCGTTCAATGTGCGCGGGGGGCGTTGCGAGCGGTGCCAGGGCGATGGCGTGATCAAGCTCGACATGCAGTTCATGGCCGACGCGTATGCGCCGTGCCCGAGTTGCGGCGGGCGGCGGTTCAATCGCGAGACGCTGGAGGTTTTGTTTCACGGACGGTCGATTGCCGACGTGCTCGACATGACGGTGCTCGGGGCGATGGCGTTGTTCAGAAACATCCCGCGCATCATGGAGAAACTGGAGACGTTGAACGCGGTGGGGCTGGGATATCTGACGCTTGGGCAATCGGCGGTGACGTTGTCGGGCGGCGAGGCGCAGCGCATAAAATTGTCGCTGGAGTTGAGCAAGCGCCAGCAGGGGGACACGCTGTATATTCTGGATGAGCCGACGACGGGGCTGCACTGGGCGGACATTCAGAACCTGATGGATTTGCTCTTCAAGTTGCGCGACGCGGGCAACACGGTGATCGTGATCGAGCATAATCTCGACGTGATCAATCTCGCGGACTGGATCGTCGATCTCGGGCCGGGCGGCGGCGCGGCGGGCGGCGAGGTGGTGTTCGCGGGCGTGCGCAGCGAGATCGAGAAAACGGAAAACGCGGCGCGGTCGCTGACGGGCGCGGCGTTGCGGCGGTGGCGGAATGCGGGGCAATCGTCTTGACGCTGGTGTTTTATGGGAAACAAAGTTTGCACCCATGAGTGAAGAAATGAAGGCATTGAAATGGATGGGTATCCTCTCCATCGCATTTTCGCTGATAATATTTGCGAGCGTTGTGAGGGATTTGGTTTCCGGTAGCACACTACTTTATAGAGGAGGTCGGGGACCCTCATATACGAGGGTGACAAGGAAGCACAATCCGGAGGCGTTTGCGATGTCGATAAAAGGACATATGCTAAATGTCGTCCTCCCTTTTGCGTTTGGGAGCGGATGTTTGTTATTCTATAGAGTTATGGATAACTGGGATTAGTACAGAGACATATTAATGGCATAATGTAATTGATGCTACGTGCTGCGTAACATCATATCATCACTGATGTTACGCGAAGGCTGGTTTTTGGCAAAGCGGTCTCGCAGATAAAAACAGCATCCCGGAGGGATGTCAGAGGCGTGTGACATGGGTTTCTGGCATCCCTTCGGGATGCGTTTTTATCTGCGATTATATCCGGTGGTGTCGCTCGCAAAGCCTCGTTGTGGCCATACCCGCCCGCTAAAGCGGGCACCCGGTCATGGCCAGCCCTTCGGGCCATCGCCTACGGCGATGCCATCTCCGCGCTGCCGCGCTCCGTCAACCACCGGCTAAGGGACTCGGCTAAAATAAATTCGCCAATGGGAGGCGGGGTGCGCAGCATTGAAGAATGGAACTGAAAATGACTCCGGAATTGAAACGTGTGTGGGAGCAAACGCTCGCGCAGTTGAG
>JAISGL010000006.1 GCA_031263125.1 Opitutaceae bacterium
CGGAGGGATGCCAGAAATCGTGACACAATCTCTCTGGCATCCCTCCGGGATGCGGTTTTTATCTGCGATATATCCGGTGGTGTCGCTCGCCAAGCCTCGTTGTGGCCATGCCCGCCCGCCAAAGCGGGCCCCCGGTCATGGCCAGCCCTTCGGGCCCTCGCCTGCGGCGATGCCATCTCCGCGCTGCCGCGCTCCGTCAACCACCGGCTTATATCTGGCAAGCCTCTGGCTTGCCCCAGCGCTACCGCCCTGCCAAAAACCGGCCTTCGCATAACATCAGTTAATAACTGATGTTACGCGGATGGCCGGTTTTTGTAGAGCCTGACCTTGTGGATAGAGGGTGTTCGGCACTACATGCCCTGCGCAATTCAGGCCGCGCACGCGTAGAGAGGTTACATTGGTAATTCGCGGCCTGACACAAGGTCAGGTGCAAAATCCCGCCGGTCGCGTAACATCAGTTTAATCAGTCGCAAAATAAAAAAGGAGATTGATTTTAAAAAATAAAACCATATCCTTCCGAACGGTTGCTGGACATGGGCAGCAACCGTTCGGAATTTTTCATATTTTGCCCAGATAACTGATTACGCGGTTCCTGGGAGTGCGGGCATCTTTGCCCGCGATGCATTTTCGAAATACAAAAGGCAGGCCGCATGGCGTTTCGCGGGCAGGGATGCCCGCGTTCCCAGGACCGGACTTCGCGTTACCCCCGCCCAATCGCGGGGTTCGGGTTTGGTTGGTGGCGAAAGAACACAGCGGCGCCTTTTGAATCGGCCTCCGCGTAGGGCCTGACCTTGTGTCAGGCCGCGAATTACTGTGCGGCCTCCTACGCATGCGCGGCCTGACACAAGGTCAGGCCCTACAAAATCCTGCCGTCCGCGTAACATCAGTTAATAATTGATGTTACGCGGCGCGCACGTAGCGCAGGCGGCCAAGCCTGCTGACGAGGCGAAGCCTCGCCCGGTTCGAAAAAACATCCCCTCCCGCGGCGTGCGGCAGGCAAAGCAGGCTTGGCAGCCTGCGCTACGTGCGGCCCGACGCAAAATCAGGCACTGCGCGCCGCGCAACACCGGGTGCAATTGCGATAGGTGGCAGTCAAGTGAGGGACCTGGAGCAGAAGCGAAGGGAGAGTGTCGAAAGCAGGGCGCTGAAGGGCGCAAAAACGGCGAAGCCGTTTCCTAGTGAAGCCCAAGGTTGCGACGCAGTCGCTACCCTGGGAAAAGGGGAAAAGATTGTCACAACCTCGAAGAGGTTGTCTGGGATTGAACCATTGAACTGCCGGGCCTCGAGTGATTTATGGCAATGTTATCAGGCAACCCCGTTGGGGTTGTGTGATTATTATCGTATTTCCCAAGGCAGGCGACGTTGTCGCCTGCCTTGGGCTGCAATAGGCAACGGCTTCGCCGTAGCTACCTTTCGCAATTACGCCGCGCAACACCACTCGTCTCAGTCAATCGTTGACTCGCGCACCCGTCCGCCCACACTCGCACCATGCCTTTCGCCTCCAATGTCAGCATGAGGGAAATCGCCGGGATTGCCGGCGTATCCGTGTCCACGGTCTCCCTTGCCCTTCGCAACAGTCCCAAGATTTCCACCAAACGGCGCGAAATCATTCTCAAGCTCGTCAAACAGACGGGCTATCACATCGATCCGCGCATCTCGGAACTCATGGTACACTTGCGCGTCGCCCGCGCCGATCGCGCGCCATCCAACATCGCCTTCGTCATCCCCGAGCTTACGCGCGAGCAAGTGCGCCATTACCCGCCCATCATCGGCATGCTTGCGGGCGTTCGCGAAATGGGCAGGTCGGCCGGCTTCAGGGTCGACACCTTTTACCTTGCCGATCCCGGCATGAACACGCGCCGCCTCCGCTCCATCCTCGTGGCGCGCGGCATCCGCGGGATCATCTTCGCGCCATTTGCGAGCGGCGTCGCCAAAATCGATTTCGACCTCACCGGCTTCTCCGCCGCGACAGCCGGCTACAGCATCATCTCGCCGCGCCTCCACCGCGCGTGCCCCGATTACCTCCAGATGATGGACGAGCTTGTCGCAACCGCCACCAATCTCGGACACCGGCGGCTCGGCCTCGTCATGACGTACAACGAAGGCGGCATCGGCCACAAACTCTTCACCTCGTCGTTTCTCTACTACCAGTCGAAAATCCCGCGGGCGGACCGCATCCCCGTTTTGCCCAAGCCGCAAATCTCGCCCAAACACCTGGGCGCATGGCTGAAAAAACATAATCCCGACGTCATCATAAGCGCGGCGAGCGTTTATCATCTGCTGCGCGAAATCGGCGTGCGCATTCCCGAGGACGTATGTTTCGCGAGCATCGACCGCTCCGAGCCGCCCGTCGACGCGGCGGGCGCCGACCATCGCTATCAACTCGTGGGCGAGGAGGCGTTTCAACTTGTTCTCGGCCAGCTCCACCTGAACATCACCGGCGAGCCTGATCCTCCGAAAGTCATGATGGTCGACAGCCACCAACGCGCGGGTTACACGCTCATCCCGCCCAACGAGCGCCCCGTCCGCAGAAAAAAATCCGCGCGCGTCGTCAAAAAACACATCCACCCGACATTTCTCGGCTTCCTGCACTGACCCGTCCCGCGCGGCCCCGCGCATTTACTCGTATCGCAGTGCTTCGATGGGGTCGAGCGAGGCGGCTTTCCAGGCGGGATACATGCCAAAGCCAACGCCTATCAGGCCGCAGACTGCCATGCCTATGCACGCCCAGAACACGGGGAATGACACCGAGAGGCTGAATATCAGTCCCGCGGCGATGCCGAGCACATATCCAATCACGATGCCGCACACGCCTCCGCTCAACGAGAGCGTCACGGATTCGATCAGGAATTGCGCGAGGATGTTTGTTTTTTTCGCGCCGATGCTTTTGCGGATGCCGATTTCCTTGGTGCGTTCCGTCACGCTCACGAGCATGATGTTCATCACGCCCACGCCCGCCGTCACGAGCGCGATGCCGCTGATCACGAAGGCGCCGATGCCTATCACGACGGCGATTTTGTTGAAGGCTTCGATGAGCGATTCGTTGGAAAAAATCTCAAAGTCGTTCGGGTCCTCGGGGTCGAGCTGGCGCACGAGGCGCATGATGCCGATGGCGCGGTCCTGGATCGCCGGGAGTTCCTCCTGCGTGGGCGCCTGCACGTTGACGCTGATCGAGCGGTAGGCGCGTCCGTAGACCATCAGGTAGCGCGTGATGGGGATGAGCACAAACGCGTCCTGGCTCTGGCCGAGCGAGGAGCCTTTGGGCGCGGCGATGCCTATCACGGTGTAGTTCTGGCCGCCGACGCGGATCATGTTGCCGATGGGGTCCTCGGCGGGGAAAAGTTTCTCGGAAATTTCGCTGCCGAGCACGCACACGGGGCGGCCAAGCGCGACGTCGTCGGCGCCGAGGCTGCGTCCGTCGGCGATGGTGTAGTTGTAGGCGGCCATGAAGTTTTCGTCGGTGCCGCGCAGGCGCATGCTGGGGTTTGTCTTGCGGTCTTTGTAGACGGCGACGAGGCCGCCGCGTCCGAGTTGGAGGTTCACGCTGGCGTCGTCGCCCATGAGTTCCTTGAAGCGTCCGGCCATGGGGTAGTCGATGTCGCGGCGGTTGCCGTAGCGGGTCCATGGGTTGCTGAAGTTGATCGCGGGGAATTTCTGGATTTGAAAACTATTCGAGCCGAGGACGCTGAGGCCGGATTCGATTTCGTTGCGGACGCCGTCCATGATCGTCATCGCGCCGATGATGGAGAACACGCCGATGGCCATGGCGAAGATGGTGAGGCCGCTGCGGATTTTATTTGCGCGGAGCGAGGCTGCGGCGAGGCGGAGTATTTCGATGAGAATCATGGTTTGGAAAAGGCTGAAAGGCTGAAGGGAGGACAGAGGACAGAAGACAGAGGACGGAGGACAGAGGGCAGAAGACAGAGGACGGAGGACAGAGGGCGGAGGACAGAGGACAGAGGACGGAAGACGGAGGACGGAAGACAGAGGACAGAGGGCAGAAGACAGAGGACGGAGGACAGAAGACAGAGGACAGAGGGCGGAGGACAGAGGGCAGAGGGCAGAGGACAGCGGGCGGAGGATGGAGGGCCATGTGTGTGTGTGTTTCTCTGTGACTCTGTAACTCTGTCCTCTGTTCTCTGTAACTCTGTCCTCTGTTCTCTGTAACTCTGTCCTCTGTTCTCTGTAACTCTGTCCTCTGTGACTCTGTCTTCTGTGACGCTGTGACTCTGTAACTCTGTAATTCATTCGTAGCGGAGGGCGACGACGGGGTCGAGTTTGCTGGCGCTGAGCGCGGGGACGAAGCCGCTGAGGATGCCGACGATGAGCGAGAGGCTGAAGCCGATGAGGAGCAGCGTCACCGAGAACACGAGCGGAAACGCGGGCATGACGAGCGAGACGGTTTTGCTCAGGCCCCAGGCGAGGCCGAGTCCGACGAGGCCGCCGGCCATGCTGATGCTCACGGCTTCGATGAGGAATTGCAGGAGGATGGTGCCGCGGCGCGCGCCGAGGGCTTTGCGGGTGCCGATTTCCTTGGTGCGTTCCTTCACGCTCACGTAGGTGATGTTCATGATGCCGATGGCGCCGACAAAGAGCGCGAGGCCGGTGATGGCGAAGCCGGCGATGGCGATGCCGCGTTGCATGGGTTCGAGTTGTTCGCGGATTACTTTTTGCTCGTTGATGTCGAAGTCGTCCTTGCGCTCGGGCGGGAGCTGGCGGATGCGGCGCATGAGGCCGCGGAGTTCGTCGCGCGCCTCGTCCATGCGGGAGCCGTCGACTTGCACGCGGATTTCGACGTTGTTGCCGACCCAGAAATTGCGGCGGAAGGCGTTGAGGGGCATGATGACCATGGAGTCCCAGCTGAAGAGTCCGAGGAAGCTGCCCTGGCGCGCGGCGACGCCGATGATGGTGTATTGCTGGTCGCGGATGCGGATGGTCTGGCCGATGGAGCTTTGGCCGGGGAAGAGGGCGTCGGCGATGTCGAAGCCGACGACGATGACGTTGCGGCCGCCGCGCGATTCGAGTTCGTTGAAGAAGCGGCCTTCCTTCATGTCGACGCGCGAGATTTGCGCGAGGGTGGAGCCGGTGCCGAGCGTGTAGACGCCGGTGATGCGGTAGTCGCCGCGGATGACGGTGGTGGCGGCGGTGGCGGCGGGGACGGCGAGTTTGAGCGGGCCGTCGGGGTGGTCGGAGGCCCAGTCGTTGATGCGTTGGGCGTATTCGGTGCGGAGGCGCGGGCGGTTGCGGTAATCCCACCAGTCGTCGACGTCGCGCCAGGGCCATTTGGTGACGTAGAGCACGTCGTCGCCGAAGCCGGAGAGCGATGTCTCGACGCTGTTGTCGATGCCGTTGATGGCGGTGCCCATGAGGGTGACGGAGACGATGCCGATGATCACGCCGAGCGCGGTGAGGAGCGAACGCATTTTGTTGGCGCGTATCTGCGCCGCGGCGATGCGGAGGGATTCGTTGAATTCGTGGTAGAAGCGGCGCATTTTTTTATCGGGCGGGTGGGGTGGTGGTGGGGTGCTGGTGGTGCTGTCGGAGCGGGCTGATCTGTCTGATCGGACGGATCGGGCGGAGCGGACGGAGCGGGCGGATCTGTCTGATCTGCCGGATCAGCCTGATCTGCCGGATGGTTTCAGCGGTTCAGGATGTCGCTTTCTATGAGGCCGTCGCGCAGGCGCACGATTCTGCGCGAGTGGCGGGCGATGTCTTCCTCGTGCGTCACCACGATGAGGGTGTTGCCTTGCGCGTAGAGGTCCTCGAAGAGCGCCATGATTTCCTCGCCGGTGCGCGAATCGAGGTTTCCCGTCGGCTCGTCCGCGAGGATGATCGAGGGGTTGTTGACGAGGGCGCGGGCAATCGCGACGCGCTGGCGCTGGCCGCCGGAGAGTTCGTTGGGCTTGTGGCTCATGCGGTCGGCGAGGCCGACGTGCTCGAGCGCGGCGCGCGCGCGGTCAAGGCGTTCGTGACGCGGGATGCCGGCGTAGATGAGGGGGAGTTCGACGTTGTGCAGCGCGGTCGAGCGGGCGAGGAGGTTGAAGGTCTGGAATACAAAACCGATCTCCTGGTTGCGGATGGCGGCGAGTTCGTCGTCGATCATGTGCGCGACGTTTTTGCCGTTGAACTCGTAGAGGCCGGCGGTGGGGGTGTCGAGGCATCCGAGCATGTTCATGAGCGTGGACTTGCCGCTGCCGGAGGGTCCCATGATGGCGAGGTATTCGTTGCGGTGGATTTTGAGCGCGACGCCGCGCAGGGCGTGGATCGTCTCGAAGCCCATGTGGTAGAGTTTCGTGACGCCTTCAATCTCGATGACGAGCGAGCCGGGCGGACGGTACTTGCGGGGCGCGGCGGCGTCCGGGGCGGGTGGAGCGGATGGAGCGGGTGGCACGGGGAGAGCAGGTGGAGCGGGTGGGAGTTGTGATGCGTGCGGGGCGATCATGAGGAAAAGTTTCGATTCTCGATTTTCGATTTTCGATTGGGCGCTACCGCGCCGGTTTGGGTTTGCGGAGGAGCGTTTTTCGCGAGGCAACCATGATGGCGACAAGTTCGCCGGCTTCTTTTTGAAGAGGGGTGAGTTTTTTGGCGGGCATGACGCCGTGTTCGGTTGTGACTTCCAGCCAGAAGCCGCTTTCGTCCGCCTCTTCTTCGACAACGGAAAGTTTGGATATCATTTCCGCGGAGGATCGCGAACGGCAAACGGCACGATAATTTGCACCGACCGATGTGCCGGCGCGACCGAGTTGGTTTGCGATAATACGACCGGAATGCGTGTTTGGCAGCGCATCCACAACTTTCAGAATGCGAAGTGCGAATTTTTTTGTGCGGATTTTAAGTTCGTTTTCAGTCATGTTGTTTTTGGGTTGAAAATTCCGGCGGCGGAAGCGGGGGAGGGTGATTTTCGAGTCTCGATGTTCGATTGGGCGCTGCCGCGCCGCCGCATTGTCTCATGAGAAAATCCTCCCACGCGTTCACCAAATCCCTCCGCATCGCTGTCGCCTCGCGAAAAACGCTCCTCCACAAATCCAAGCTGGCGCGGCAGCGCCCAATCGTTTCGAGGCCGAAGGCCGACAGTCTGCCAAATCGAGAATCGAAAATCGAAAATTCCAAAGCCCATTTTATTTCTTCGCCCCCGCGGTTTTCCTCGGCTGGTCGACCGTCACGGTCATGCCGTCGGTGAGCGTGCGGGTGATGACGGCGAAGCTGCCGTTGACGATTTCGTCGCCTTCATTGACGCCGGATTTGATTTCGATGTGCGTGGTGTCGCCGATGCCGGTTTCGACGGGGACCATTTTCACTTTGGAGCCGCCTTCGACGACGAAGACGACGCGGTCGAGCGATTCGCGGTCGGCGCGTTCGTTGCGGCGTTTTTCAGAGGTGTTGATCGCGGTGGCGGCGCCTTCGCCTTTGGTCTGCGAGGTTTTTTTCTCACGGTCGGCGGCGAGCTGGTCGATGGTTTTGGCGCCTTCGCGGGAGCGCACGGTCACGGATTGTATCGGGACGGCGACCACGTTTTCGACGGATTGTGTCTCGACGTCGGCGTTGGCGCTCATGCCGGGGCGCAGCGGGACGCTTTTGTCGAGGATGCGGATTTTGACCTGGAAGTTGGTGACTTCCTCCTGCGTGTTCTGGCCGGTGGTCTTGGCGGCGGCGCCGATTTCCTTGACGACGGCGTCGAATTTGCGGCCGGGGAAGGCGTCGATGGTGACGATGGCTTTGTCGCCAACTTTCACGTTGACGATGTCGTTTTCGTTGATGTTCACGCGCACCTCCATGTTGGTGAGGTCGGCGATGCGCATCATCTCGGTGCCGGCGAACTGGCCGGTGCCGACGACGCGTTCGCCGACTTCGGAGGTGCGGGAGCTGATGGTGCCGTCGATGGGCGAGTAGATGGTGGTTTTTTCGAGCTGGTCCCTGGACTGGTTGAGGAGACCTTCGGAGGAATTGATGGAGGCGCGCGCGGCGTCGAGGTTGGCGCGGGCGCTGTCGCTGGTGGCCTTGGCGGCGGTGAAATCGGAGTCGGAGATGAGGCCCGCCTTGTAGAGACCTTCGGCGCGCTTGAGGTCTTCCTCGGCTTTGAGGACGCGCACCTCGGCGTCGGCGGCGGAGGCGCGCGCGGAGGCGAGGGCGGCTTCGCGTTGCTCGACTTGGAAGCGGTAGTTGTCGGGTTTGATTTGCGCGAGGAGGTCGCCTTTTTTCACGTCGGCGCCTTCGCGGAATGGCAGGTCGGTGATTTCGCCGGCGACTTCGGGGGAGATTTTCACCTCGGTCTCGGGCTGGATTTTTCCGGTGGCCGAAACGGTTTGCGTGATGTTTTTGACCACGGCTTTTTCCGTGGTCACGCGGGCGCCTTGCGGGCCGCGTTTGCCCACGGCGATGGCGGCGATGACGAGTGCGGCGACGACGAGCGCGCCGAGCAGGAGGATGAGTCCTTTGCGGGATTTGCGGCGCGGGCGCGTCGGGCCGGAGCGGGCTGGCGGGCTGGTGAGCGTGGGGGAGGGGCGGGAGGCGGCGGAGGCGGCGGATGCGGCGGATGCGGATGAGGCGGATGCGGATGAGGGAGAGGAGGGGGAGGACATGGATTGGAAATTGGCGGGATGGATTGGCGTGGTGTGCGTGTGGCGTGTGTGTTGCGCGGGTGTTGTGCGTGTGTTGCGTGTGTGTTGCGCGTTTGTGTTGTGTGTGTGTTGCGCCGGGTTGGATGCGGGTTGGATGCGGAGAGGAGTTGCGATGCGTTATGGTGCGTTGCGATGCGGAGAGGAGTTGCGGTGCGGTGCGATGCGGTGCGGTGGTGTTTGGAATGTGTTTCTCAAACACGACGGCGTGAGAAAAGTTACATTTATTTTTCGCGCCATGCGGAAATGCGCGCGAGAACGAAGCGAGGTGGACTGTAAACCCTTGCCGGATCGTCAAACTTTGCCGGTGCCCGCGAGCGCGGCGCCGACGATGCCGGCGTCGTTGAAAAATTCGGCGGGCACGAGG
>JAISGL010000046.1 GCA_031263125.1 Opitutaceae bacterium
GTTTGGGTAACATCCGCACCGCCGGGGCCGGCGGCGGTTTTTTGCAGGCGCACGAGCGTGGACGCCTTGGCGGCGGTGTCGTCGGTCGCGGAATCCGGCGACAATTCGATGCTCCAGAAACGCCCGCTCGCGCTCCCGGAGCGCATGACCGTCACACCCGCGCCGGCCACGGCGAGCGAGGCTTCCGTGCCTTCGACGGCCACGCCGGAGACGTGGATGCTTTTGTTTTCCTTGTTCGTGAGCTGGCCGAGCGCGTTCACCGTTTCGGCCTGTGGCAGCGACTCGTCGTGTCCGGCGGCGGTGCGGGCGCCGGCGTTGTCATAAGAAAACGTGTGCTGGCGTCCGGGCATCGGGCGGTCGTTGTCGCCGGCCAGTCCCATGTAGGAGCGCGCGGCGAGCAACTGTCCGCGCAAGTCGTGTTGGTAATCGCGGTGCAATGCTTCGCCGTAGCCGGCGAACAGCGCGCCGCTTTGCTGGAGCGTCGCCAGCCGCCCGAGCGTGTCGTAGGTCAATTCGTTGTCGGCCAGCGTCACGGAGCCGGAGCCGGTGCCGGTGCCCGACCCGGGATTGATGCCGGTTCTCACGCGCGTCGGCTGGTCCCAGAGCGCGTCATCATAGGCGTAAGTGCGCGCGAGGCCGGTCTGCATCTCGGCGGCTTGCTGCAACAGCCCGGGTTGTTGCGGCATCCAACTGTAATGGAAGGCGCGCACGCCATCGGGAGCGGTGGCGTCGGCGACCTCGATCCGTCCGGGTTGCGCGTCGCCGAGGAACCAGTGGCTGGCGGTGGCCTCGGCTTCGTCGGACGAGTTGACGAGCGCGGCGGTTTTCAACCGGCCTGCGAGCGGGGCGTAGGCGCTGCCCGCGGCGTGCGGCGCGCCGGTGTCGTAAGTGTAGCGCAGGCGGCGCAGGCCGGGGCCGGCGGGCGGAGACGCGGCGGCATCCTGATAATACGCGGGAAGCGTTTCGGAAAGCAGCCGTCCGGTTCCGTCCTCCGCGTAGGCAAACGCGCGCGCGCCCAGCGCGTCCGTGACGGCGGCGGGCTGTCCGAAGGCATTGTAGGCAAGGGAGACGGCGGGGGTGCCGTCGTTGTAGGTCTTGCCGGTCAATTCGCCGGTCAGGGGGTCGTAGGCGTGGGAGACGGTGACGGGTGTCGCGCCGTCCGACGCGAGCTTGCGCGCGCGGGAAAGGGTCGTGAGGCGCCCGAGGGCGTCGTGGGCGTACTCCGTGGCGTGGCCGAGCGCGTCGGTGACTTTTGTCACCAAGGCAAAATCGGAAAGATATTCAAAGGTGGTGACGCTTTTGTGGTCGTCGTCGTCCACCGGCAGGGTGTCGGTGGCGGCGCCGCCCCAGGTGGTTTGTTGGGTGAGCCGGCCCAGAGCGTCGTATTCACAGGCGACCGGGGCCGCGCCGGTGCCGAAGCGGGCGAGCAACTGGCCGCGCTGGTTGTAAGTGTGGGAAACAGTCGCGCCGGCGGCATCGGTGGTGCGGCTGATGTTGCCGGCGGCGTCGTATTCATACGCGGTGATGAGCGTGTGCGCGTCGTCGGCAAACTGCGTGCGTTGCACACGGTCGCTCCCGGCTTCATAGACGGTTTCGACGGCGGTTTTGCCGGGGCGGCGCATGCGGACGGGACGCCCGAGCGAATCGTAATCATAGCCGGCGAGCCGGCCCTGCGCGTCGCGGCTGTCCACCAGCAGGCCGTTATAAACATGGGAGACGGCCTGGATGTTTGAGCCGGGAACCGTGGCGGTGTGCGTCACCAGCCGCTCGTCGCGGTCAACCGTGGAGACCTGGATGGTTTTGTTGCCATGCGCGTCGAAGGTTTCGACTTGCGAGGCGAGCGCAGGCGAGAGGCCGCTGAGGCGCGCGC
This sequence comes from Opitutaceae bacterium, assembly GCA_031263125.1. Lineage (GTDB taxonomy): Bacteria > Verrucomicrobiota > Verrucomicrobiia > Opitutales > Opitutaceae > Ereboglobus. The sequence goes on from JAISGL010000046.1 coordinate 1,871, forward strand.
GCGTGTGGCTGCGAAACAGGGTGCCGGAGCCGGCGCGGTAATGGCTTTTTTCCTCCCGCCAGAACGTCAGGCCAGCAAGCACAAACCGGTTTTCAAACTCGATCACCCGGTCGCCGAAAGAGGGATCGAGCGCCGCGCGCGGGTCGCTGGTGTCCGGGTCGTTGCCGCCGCACAGCAGGCCCTGGGCGCGAAGCGCGCCATCCGCGTCGTATTCGTAGAGTGTGGGCGCGAAGCCGGGCGTCTCGGTGCGGACCAACCGCCCCAGCGTGTCGTAGGCGTGGGTTTGCGTGTTCACGCCGCCGGCGCCGGACATCGCGGGAGTCTCGGCGGCACGCAGGCGTCCGGCCCAGTCGTAGGTGTTTTTTGTTTTTGCGGCGGAGGTCGCGGAGCCGGCACGGGTTTCGACCCAGCGGAAACCGCCGTCGCCGACGCCGTGGGCGTAATGCACGCCGACGATGGCCGTGCCCGTCTCGCTTTTCATTTGTCCGTCGCGGAATGTTTGCACGATGCGCGTCGCGCCGCCCGGATAAGTGGTGGTGCGCGTGCGCGTGCCGTGGGTGGTGGTGGTGGTGTCGCCGTCCGGCGTCGTCCGGCTGACGGGGCGTCCGGCCAGATCGTAGGCAAAGGTTTCCTGCAATTGCAGTCCGTCGTCGTCGGTGATGGTGCGCCCGGTGATGTTGCCGGCAGCGTTGTAAGTGTAATCGGTGGCGACATGCCCCTGGGCGGCGACGGGCACGCCGTCGATGGAGGTGGCGGGCGCGCCGGATTTGACGACGCGCGCCACACGCATCACGGCGTCGGGGCTGTAGGTGTATTCGATGCCGTCGGAGCCTTTTTCGGCAGTCTTGAAACCGTCCACCCACGTGGCTTCGTAGAGGAAACCGCCGCCCGATTCAACGCGGGCCAGGCGGCCGGAGTCGGTGTAGGTATTGTTTTTCCAGTCAATCGGGACGAAGCCATCTTCCTCCGTGGAGTCATTGTTATAGTTATAGTCATAGCAATATTCACAATCGGCGCAGTCACCACCCTCACTGCAAAAGTCGCAGTCATTGCATCCGGCGGAGGCATCGTCGCGTTTCGCATAGACATGGGTTTCCTCGTGCATGATGCGTCCGTTTTTCTTAATGCGGAGGGTTTTTGTCGAACGTCCGGGCACGAAGTAAATATCATCCGTGAAACCTCCATAAGGGTCATTCCGCCACAACTCACCCAGCGGAACGCGACCGTCGCCGGCAGCTGCCATGCCATGATAGGCGATTTCCAGCATCTCAGAGCCGATGGGTTGATACCGGAACCAGGCCGTCCGCGAGCCGTCCGGCTGCGTCACCGAATAGACCATGCCGTTCGTGACGGCGCTGCGCCCCTCCTGGTCATAACGGAAGCGTATGATTTCCGAGACCAGCGGCTCCGAGTTCGCGTCGCCATCGGCCCATGTTTTGGTGTGCTGCTTCCAGAATTTCTGAGGATCGTATGCCGTGAACTCGGTGCCGGTGTCCTCCCAGAACGAGTGCTCGGTCTCCTGCCGGGCCGTGACCACGCCGTTTATTTTCTCAATCCGGCTGGCAACCAGTTGCTCCTCGCCGTCCCAGTCCGCCGTGTAGGTGTATTCGATGACGTGGCAGTTCCCCGCCGTCGCGGAAGCGGGCGAGGCGGGAATATCCAGCCACGGATGATATTCGCGTTTTATGTGTCCGAAACCTGTCTCGCCTTCTTCATAATATTCATATTTCGCCCAACTGCCGCCGGGATACGTGATGGACTCTATTTGTCCATAACTGCCCGTGAGCGCCGCGTCCGTATAATATTCATAATGGGTTGTGAGGGCCGCGCCATCGGGGTCAACGATGACATCCACCAAGGTGTCGGGATCGGGCGAGATGTCCGCCCAGGGGAAAGTCTGGTAGATGCGCCCGGTTTTGCGGGCGACGTTGCCCGAGCCGTCCTTGACGGTGGTGATTTCCGTCCTCAGGCCAGCGGGACCGCCCCCGGACGTCTCGACGGTCTCGACCAGCAATTCGCCGGCAGTGGATTTCATCCAAGTCCCGCCTTGCTGGGTGATTTGCGAGGTTTGTATATTCGCCCCCGCCTGACGGCTGGCCACCAATGCGCCGCCGGCCAGCTTCACGGTGTGCCGGACAAAATAATCCGAGCCGGAATTTATCGCCCGTATCCCGGAGCCGTCCGCCTCACCCATCGCCGTGCATGGGTAAAAATCCAGGCTGAAGCCGTTCACCGTGGAACCGTTGTATAAATCATTAATATCCACAAAAACCTCCGGGGCGATGACCTGGCGCGGACGCCCCTGTGTGTCGTAGATCATGGAAACCTGCTGCTGCTCCACCCCGCGGAACGCGAGGTTGCCCCGGTTGAACATCCCGTCCGAAAGCCCCTCCGAGCGGATGACGAGCGACCCCGCGAGGTTCCCATTATAAAGCCGCCCGAGGTTCACGCCCCACGCCAGTTCATCGCCCAGACTCACGCCGCCGCCCGTGCCGGCGGCGCCGCCCGCGCCTTCCGGTCGGATTTCAAGTTGATACACCTCCGTGACCGGCTCGGACGGGTTTTGGTTGAAGAGCTGGATTCGTTTCTTCGCGGAGGCGTCCAGCCAGACGCGATAACCGGACGGCGCCAGAATATTCAGCGTGAGCGCCTGCATCTGCCAGGCGTCCAGCGCGAGTTCGTAGCTGTCTCCGGGGACGAGAAAAACCATGCCTTCGATGTTCCCGCTGGAGTCGGCTGCCGCGCCTCCGTGCCCCAGCGCGATCTCGCAACTCCCATAGCCGCCCAGCCCGGCGGTGAATGTGCCGCGCAGCAGCACGCGCACGGCGCCGGCGGCGTGGAGGGAGGAGGACAACACAAGCGCGAAAAGTGCGAACAATAATAATCCAAGCGCTTTCGCGCAGGACAGTGCCGGCGTTCCGGCGCTGGCGGGAGAAGGGCGGGAAATGCGGGCGGGGTTCATGACGGGCGGGGTTATTTTTTGAGATGCTCGATGCGTTTCACCGCCGATTTTGCATGGTCGCGTGCGCCGTCTTTTTCGCGGGCCTTGCGATAATAATCCAGCGCCGCGTCCTGGTCGCCGTAACGCTCCGCGATCAGGCCGAGATAATAACAACAACGCCCGGCGGACGCAGCGCTCATCTCGCCTTCGAGGGCCTTGAGCAGCCATCCCCTGGCCTCGAAGGCAAGGCGGCGGGCCTGCTCGCTGTCGCGCAGTTCGCGCGCCTTGCCCGAGGCGGCGAACAAAACCATGCCGCGCTGCATCCGCCCAAGCGGATGGTCGGCGGGGTAGGCGAAATACTCGTCGGGCAGATCGCTGCCTTCGGGTTCCGTCGCCGATGCCGCAGCTGTTGCCGGTTTCCCGTGCGTTTTTCCGGACCGCGTGTTTGCGGCGGACGGGGAACCCGGCGCGCCTTCCGCGCTTTGCCGCCGCCCGGCGGCCAGGGCGGAAAGCATTTCCTTGTGGTGGGGCTTTTGCGGTCGCGCCGCCGCCGTTTGCGATACGGAGGGACGCGGCGTGTCCGCGGCCAGACGGTCTGTTCCAGACGGGGACGGGGGTAAGGATGGGGACGAGAACGATGACGATGACGGACGCCCCGTTTCGTTCCCGTCAGGAATCGAATAGGTGGTAAACATCACTGTCCGGCCCAGTGCCGAGGCCGCGATGGAACTGCGCACGTCCGCCTGGGCGGGCTGCCGATACCATATCTGCGCGACACCGTCGGCATCCGTGAGTATCCGCGCGCTGGCGCCGGCGGCGACGATGGCGCCGGGTGTCCCGGCCAGCAAACCGCCTCCCTCAACCAGTGAAAAATCCACGGGGACGTTGATCAAGGGGAGGAGTTCGTCCTCGTTCCAGACGCCGGCCTCAAGCGAGGCGGGAGTCCACTGGCCGGCGGGTGCTTTCTGCCCGTCGCCTGCCAGCTTGAACACGACAAACCCGTCCGCGCCGTCCGGCGCGCCCGCTTGCGTCTTGCCGCCGGACGCGTCCCCGGCGTGAAGCATGGCCGCCGCCATGAGCGACAGCGCGATTATGAATGGTGTTTTGATTTTCATTGGAGCGCCTTGTTTATGGAGTCCCTTGTTTATAAAATCTCTTGTTTATAGAATCTCTTCTTTATAAAAACCGGTTTGTTATTCACGCATGGTCATCGCACCGGTGTGTATAATTCCGCCTCAAGCTCCCCGTCGCCGCCCGTGATTACGATCCCGGACACGGTTGCCACGGTCAGCGTCGCGTCCACCTGCGCCCCGTGATGCCAGACCGAGGCCGGCAACGTGGCGCGAATACCATAAGTGCCGGACGGAAGCATCATGCCCGGCGTCAGTGCCTGGCCGGGGGCGCCGCTTTCCACCTTGTTATACGACACGGCATCCGTCACGGCTTCGCCATTGTGGGGATTGACAAAAACCGCGTTCAAATGCGCGGACGCCGTCAGCACGCCATATTGAAGCAAACCTCCGGGCGACCACGTGCCGGAGGGCGTGAACTTGACCACGGCAAAGGTGTGCGTCCACTCGGTGGCGGCGCCTTCGGAAAAACAATAATCCCCCGTGCCGTCAAGGACGGCGGTGACCGTGACGGTATCGCCGGCGGAATAATAGTATTCGCCCTCGCAAACATCCGTGCCGTTGATGCGGTAGAGGACATTTTCCGTCAAAGGGATGACGACAACCGTATCGTCACCATAATATTGGGCCTCGGTAAAATCTGGCTCATCGGGGGTGACGGGCTGGGGAGAACTGCCAGCGCCGAAGGTGTGCGTCCACTCGGCGACGGCGCCTTCGGAGAGGGAATATCCTTCCGGTATCTCGGCGGTCACGGTCACGGTGTCGCCCTCGGAAAAATAATTTTCTTCGTACCAGATCGCCTCGCCATTGATACGGTAGGTAATATTAAAGTCATTATAAAAGCCTGGAATATAGACGCAAGGCCCCCAATCATCAGATCCAATGAAGACAGGTGGCTCAGGCGTGACAGCCCAAGCAGCGAAGGTGTGCGTCCATTCGGAGGTTACGCCATCCGGGATGGAAAATCCCTCCTCCGGCTCAACGGTGACGGTCACGGTGTCGCCGGGCGAAAAACTATATTCACCGCTCCAAACCTGCTCGCCGTTAAGCCAGTAGATAAAGTGGGGGCTTTCGGAAATACAGACAATACTATACCCTGGCTCGTCCCAAAAATCGGGCGGATTGGGGCTGAAGGAGTCGCTGCCAAAAGTATGCGTCCACGCGGTGACGCTGCCGTCGGGAAAACAATATCCCGACTCAGGCTCGGCGGTGATGGTCACGGTGTCACCGGGGGAAAAATAATATTCGCCGCCCCAAGCCCTCGTGCCATTGATGCGGTAGATGATATTCTCCGGATAGGCGATGCCGACAATGGCGTAGTCGTCGTCCTCGATGTAATAGGGCGGAAAGAGGTCGATCACAATCGGCTCGTAGTTCCACTCATAATAGTCCCCATAGTAGTCCCACGGCCACGACGCGCTCAAGGCCGGGGCCGCAAACATGGCGGAGAACAAAAACGCGAACACGGTCACGACGGAGGCCAAAAGGCGCTTCGCGGAGAAACATGGAATAATTGAACGGCGGCGACCGTTTTCCCGCGCGGTGGCGGGCATGGGGGCGGGGAGGCTCATGATGATGGAAGGGGGTTGTTCGCGCCGGCCTTTGCCAGTGTCTGGAATTTTTCTTTACGTCCGCAAACGGACACAAAAGAGGAATGCACTTATTTGCGACAGCAGCCAAAGCTGCGCGAAAAGTTTATATAATCTATGCGGGCTTGGGTTGGTAGTAAGCGGAGAACTGAAGGAAGAGATGGGAGGGAGAGAATTTTCATACGAACGCGCCGGACGCGGCGTGGAAAACAAAATAGAGGCGGGATGTAAGTTGCGACTTCAGGCATGACAAGCCTGTTTTTGGAAAAAACCGAATTATCCGGTTTTAGGATGTTATTGGGATTCGGGTAAAGGTGCGTGACGAATGGGCAAGTTTCACGCGAAGTCATCATTTTCCATCGAGGGCGGGGCCGTGCGGCGGGCGTTGCGCGAGGAGCGCAAGCGGCGCGGGCTGCCCCAGGAGGATGTGGCGTCTGAATGCGGCTGGCCACAATCGGTGATTGCAAAAATCGAACAGGGCAAACGGCGGCTCAACTTGGTGGAATTCAAATGGGGTGAGTGGCGAAGTGCCGTCCACGGGCGAGATGCCCGGCTGCGCAAACCCACGGGCGAGACGCCCGTGCTACGTCAATCCGGCGGCTTCGCCGTCAGCGGGCGGGGTGCCCGTGCTACACGGAATTGGCGGCTTGGTACGTCCCGTTTTTGAGATGCGCCCCGCGGCGGGTTGCTGGCAAATTTCGGTTGCTGGCAAATTTGTGATTTGATCCGGCGCGGCGGGTTGGTTTTCTAACGGGTTCGTCGTTTAATCAAATTTTCCTAATCATCGCATGATCTATGTTCTCGAAGGGCAGCAGGGCGCGCAGGCCGGAAAGGGTCCCGCAAAACGGGCGCTGGTTTTGCTTGCGCGCGTGCTGGGGTGCGAGCCTGTCATCTGGAGGCGGCTGGTCGTGCGCGAGTCGATGTGGCTGCATCAGTTGCACGATACGATCCAGATCGCGTTCGACTGGTTCGATTACCAGACGCATGAGTTCGCGATCGGGGCGGCGCGTTATGGGAATCCGTTCAAGCGCGACGAGATCGTCGTCGAGGACGATCGCGACGTGACACTGGCCGATATCGAGCTGGCGGCGACAGGGCAGATGTTTTACCGCTACCATTTCGACGAGGGGTGGACGGTGGAGTTGCGGGTCGAGAAGACCGAGGCGTTGAAGCGGGGGTTTTCCTATCCGTCGTGCGTGGCCGGCGAGCGCGCGGGGCCACCGGAGGATTGCGGCGGCATCGAGGCTTACAATGACATGCTCGCATGCATCAAGGAGCCGCATACCGAGATCGCCCAGGAGTGGCGCGAGTGGCTCGGGCCGGAATACGATGCGGAGCGGTGCGATTTGGATGCGATCAACAAGACGCTGAAGGAACGGTCAAGGCTTGCGGAGGAGAAGAGGGAGTGAGGGATGCGTGGGAAAATCCCAATGGCCAAATTCCAAATCCCAATGATCAAATTCCAATGATCAAAGCCCAATGATCAAAGCCCAAAGGGGCACTGGCGCGGAGCGCCGCTGGTTTTTTATTCGTCATTCACTGCTTGGGGGAAGGGAGATGCGAGGGGATGGTCATAACTGATGTCATGCAGCCAAAGGGATGCAAAAGGCGCGGGTGCGTTGTTCTCCCATCATCTATCAAACAAACTCGAAGCCCGCGATTGAGTGAATGTCGCGCGAATGGCTTCCCGTCCTTGGGAGCGCGGGCATCTTTGCCCGCGAAATGGCGTGCGCCCGATTGGTATCTTTCAAACACGCATCGCGGGCAAACGCATCGCGGGCAGAGATGCCCGCGCTCCCAGGAACGGAAGGGCTGTCGCGTTGCCTTCGCTCAAACGTAGCGCGGGCTGCCAAGTCTGCTTTGCCTGCCGTGCGCTGTTGGGTGTTCGTTTTTTTCGAATCGGGCGAGGCTTCGCCTCGTCAGCAGGCTTGGCAGCCTGCGCTACGTACGCGTCGCGTAACATCATTTAGTAATTGATATTACACAACTAACGGATTTTGCAAGACCTAGCCTTGCGTCAGGCCGCGCACGCGTGAATCAGTCAAATAAAAATAGGGACAGACACTCTACTCGACCCGCATCGCGGGCAAACGCATCGCGGGCAGAGATGCCCGCGCTCCCAGGAACGGAAGGGCTGTCGCGTTGCCTTCGCTCAAATGTAGCGCGGGCTGCCAAGTCTGCTTTGCCTGCCGCATGTCGCCGGGTGTTCGTTTTTTTTCGAATCGGGCGAGGCTTTGCCTCGTCAGCAGGCTTGGCAGCCTGCGCTACGTACGCGTCGCGTAACATCATTTAGTAATTGATATTACGCAACTAACGAATTTTGCAAGACCTAGCCTTGCGTCAGGTCGCGCACGCGTGAATCAGTCAAATAGAAATAGGGACAGGCTCTACTTGACCGTATCGCCTGCTTGCCTGCCGTGCGCTGCCGGGTGTTCGTTTTTTTTCGAATTGGGCGAGGCTTTGCCTCGTCAGCAGGCTTGGCAGCCTGCGCTACGTATGCGTCGCGTAATGCCAGGTTATAACTGATGTTACGCGGTCGGCAGTTTTCGTAGCGGCCCGACCTTGTGTCAGGCCGTGCTCGCGAAGGAGGCCACATTGGTAATTCGCGGCCTGACACAAGGTCAGGCCCTACGGGCTGCGTGGCACCAGGTTATAACTGGATTTTGATGCCGCGGCGGAGGTAGGTGGGGCGGTCAAGGTCCTGGTCTTCAAAGAGGTTGCGGTCGGAATTTTCAAAGGTGCCGCGTTGCTGGTCGGCACTGGCAAAGGTGAATTCGTCTTGCGATGGTTTCAGGCTGCCGTTTTGCACGGGGGGCTTTTTATTTTCGGTTTGTTCCGGGGGGGCGACAGCGGTTTTTGAGGGGCGGCGGGAGGAGGTGGCGCGGGCACCCATGTCGGTGGTGCCGAGGAGGCAGATTTGGATGGCGTCGGGGTGGTCGTGCGTGATCGAGGTGCCCATGAGGACGTGGGCGTCACGGGCATAGTGCGCGGTAATTTCACGCATGAGTTCGTTGATCACGGGGAGGGTGATGGAGGAGCCGGCGATGATGTTGACGATGAGGTGATCGACTTTGCGCGCGGCTTCGGGGATGTGCAGGAGGGGGCACATGCGGAGGGTTTCGAGGGTTTGCGCGACGACGTTCCCGCCGGAGCCGGAGCCGAGGGCGTAGAGGGTTTTGCCTCCGCGGGTGACAAAGGCGCGGCGGAGGGCGGCGAGGTCGAGGTTGATGAGGTTGGGGCGGCGGAGGATCGAGTGGATGGAGCACACGCCGCGGAGCATCCATTCGTCGGCGCGGCGGAGGGCGTCGGTTGCGGATTCGGTGTCGTCGGTTTGCTGGAGGAGGAGGTCGTTGGGAAGGGTGATGACGGCGTCGCAGGCGCGGCGGAGTTCGAGGAGGCTTTCCCCGGCCTGGCGGGCGCGGCGGGGGCCTTCGAAGCTGAAGGGGAGCGTGGCGAAGGCGATGACGAGGGCGTTGGTTTCGGTGGCGAGTTCGGCGATGACGGGGGCGATGCCGCCGCCGGCGCCGCCGCCGAGCGAGACGGCGAGGAAGAGGATGTCGGCTCCGGTGGCGATGGGGGCGAGTTGTTCGCGGGAGGCTTCGGCGGTTTCGCGGCCGAGGTCGGGGTCGCCACCGGTGCTGAGGCCGCGGCGGAGGGCGGGGGCAAGGAGGTGTTTTTCGAGGTGCGGGGCGTCGGCGTCGTGCCGGTCGAGGGCTTTGCGGTCGGTGTCGATGATGGCGGTGGCGAGTCCGTCGAGGGGCGCGTGGGCGAGGCGCGCGAGGGCGTTGGAGCCGCCGCCGCCGATGCCGATGAGTTTGAGGGTGACGGGCGGCGCGTCGGGCGAGGGAGGGGTGGAGAGAGGGAGTTCGGTGGAATCCATGCGGTGTGGTGTGGCGGTGGTGGCGTGGCGGTGTGGTGGTGTGGCGGTGTGGTGGTGTGGTGGCAGTGGTGGCGTGGTAGCGTAGTGGATGATGTGGCGTGGTAGCGGTGGTGGTGGTAGCGTGGTGTGGCGTGGTGTGGTGTATGGTAGCGTGGTGGCAGTGGTGGCGTGGTGGGTGGTGTGGCGTGGTGGGTGGTGTGGCGTGGTAGCGGTGGTGGTGGGTTGGGTCGAGGTGGGCGAGGTGGGTCGATGAAAGTCGATGTAAGTTGGTGTAAGTCGGGTTGGGGGGGCGTGTCAGAGGAGGCCGAAGACGTTGAAGATGCCTCTTTTCTTTTTGGGGAGGCTGTCGCGGACGGCGGAGGCGCCGTTGAAGAGGAGGCCGAGGGCGGTGGCGTAGCCGGGGAGGTGGAGTTGCTCCGCGACGGTGGCGGGGAACTCGCCCAGGCGGGCGGGGGCTTCGAAGGCTTTTGAGGCGGCGTCGGCCATGGCTTCGAGTTTGCTGGAGCCACCGGTGAGGACAATGCCGCCGGGGGTGGTCTCGGGGGTGTAGTCGGCGCCGAGTTTTTTGCGGACGATTTCAAAGATTTCGGAGGCGCGGGCGGAGGTGATTTGTTCGATGCTGTGGAGGGGGATCTGGCGGTCGCCGATGCCGTGGTCGCCGTTGAGCCAGATTTTGGCGGTTTTGTCGCGGGTGGAGAGGGCGGCGCGTCCGTGGCGGGTTTTTATGGTTTCGGCCTGGCCGGGGGTGACGCGGAGGCCGAGCATGAGGTCGTTGGTGATGTGGTTGCCGCCGACGGGGACGACGCCGGTGAGGTGCGGGGCGCCGTCGCGGTAGAGGACGTAGTCGGTCGTGCCGGCGCCGATGTCGATGGCGAGGACGCCGTGGTGGCGGTCTTCGGGGGTGGTGATCATGAAGCCGGAGGCGAGGCTGGAGAGGGCGAGGTCGAAGATGGGGCGGTTGTAGCCTCGGATGATGTGGAGGGAGTTGGCGACGGTGTTGGTGTCGCCGTGGACGATCCAGTAATTGGCTTCGAGGCGGTTGCCGCGGATGTTGAGGGGGTTGGCGATGATCTGGCCGTCGAGGCGGAAGGGGCGGCGGATTTCGTGGACGCTGGTGCGGTTTTCGGGGAGTTGCTTGTTGATGGCGTTCCGGCAGGCGGTCTGGATGTCGGTGGAGCTGACGATGTTGCTGGCGGAGGAGACGAGGACGGTGGCGTCGGTCTTGAAGCCTTGGAGGTGCATGCCGGTTTGCGCGAGGATGATTTCGTCGATGGGAATCCGGGCGTTTTTTTCGGCGGCTTCGAGGGCGGTGTGGACGGCGTTGGAGGCGGCTTTGGCGTCGGTGATGATGCCTTTGACGATGCCGGCGGACTGGCATTCGGCTTTGCCGACAATGGAGATGTTGCGCGTGGTCACCTCGCCGATGAGGACGGTGATTTTGGAGGTGCCGATTTCCACGCCGCCGATGATTTTGAGGTCTTTGTCAGCCATTTTTTTTGGAATGTGGAATGTGGAATGTGTGAATGCGGAGGGTGGAGCGGTGTTGCGGTGGCGGGTGGTTATTGGGAGCGGCGGGGGGTGCCGAGGGCGGTGAGGGGGTAGAAGGTGACGGGGACTTGGATGATGCCGCTGGCAGTGAGGCCGACGGAGAGGTCGATGGCGCGGAGGGCGCCGCGGGCGGGCGTGGCGGTGCGGGCGAGGTCGTCGAGCATGTAGTCGAGGCGGGCGATTTGGTGTATGAGCAAATTCGCCACTTCGTCGCGGGCGCTGAAGGTGATTTGATAGGAGCCGTTGGTGTTGACGATGAGGAGGCGGTCTTCGTCGTAGCGTTTGAGGGAGATGGATTTCCAAGTGGCGTAGCGGTCGGGGATGTTGACGCGGGCTTCGTCGACGAGGCGGGCGACGAAGTCGATGCCGTTGAGGGGGAGGTATTCGTGAGCGCCGGACGCGGTGCGGAAGAGGGCGACGTCGGCGAGGTAAGGGAGGGTGGCGAGGGTGGCGGGAGCGTAGTTGACGCCGGAGTAGATGACGCCGTCGGTGGCGACGAGGAGTTCTTCGCGTTCGCCGGTGGTTTGCTGGATGATGAGGCGGGCGACGGGGGAGCGTTCTTCAAGGGTGATGGCGAGGGTGTCGGGGAACTGGCGCGAGAGGACGGCGGCGCAGACCTGGGGGTTGGCGAGGAGGCGGGCGCGGAGGGCGGAGAGGTCGAGTTCCATCATGTCGATGCCGGCGGGGAGCGCGAGGGTGCGGATGGCCCAGGCGCGGTCGAGGACGCCGTTGGACTGGAAGGCGATGTCTTTGAGGGGAGTGTCCCTGACGGGGGCCTTGACGCTGGCGGGGTTGCGTTCCCAGGCGGTGTAGATTTCGAAGGTGATGATGGCCGCGATGCCGAGGAGCATGCAGAGGGCGATTTTTTTGATCATGTCACGGGTCTGGCGTTTTTGGCTGATGGGGGTGCTGGCGGGCGGCGCGGATTGCCGGGCGAGGCGCCGCCAGGAGTTGGGTGAGGGTGTGGGTGGGATGGGAAGGTGTTTCATGGGGCGGTGGGCGGGCGGGTGTTGTGGCGGGCGTTGTGGCGGGCGATGGCGGGGGCGAGCATTTCGCGGAGGAGGTTTTCAAAATCGAGGCCGGCGCAGGCGGCGCTTTTGGGGAGGAGGCTGGTGGCGGTCATGCCGGGGAGGGTGTTGATTTCGATGAGGAGGATTTCGTTTTCGGGGGTGTGGAAAAAATCGACGCGGGCGAAGTCGCGGCAGCCGCAGGCTTCGAAGGCGGTTTCGGCGTTGCGGCGGATGAGGGCGGCGGTGGTTTCGTCGAAGGGCGCGGGGGCGAGGTAGTCGGTGAGGCCGGCGGTGTATTTGCTGGCGTAATCGTAGACGCCGGATTTGGGGCGGATTTCGACGATGCCAAGGGCGCGTCCGTTGAGGATGCCGACGGCGAGTTCGCGTCCGCGGATGCGTTTTTCGACGATCCAGTCGCCGGTGTGCGCGGCGGCGAGGGCGGCGGTGAGTTCGGCGGGGGTGGAGATGAGACGGAGGCCGACGGAGCTGCCTTCGGCGTTGGGTTTGAGAACGAGGTCGGGGCCGAGTCGCGAGGTGATTTGGATGGCGGTGGGTTTGTTGCGGCGGGCGTTGAAGGTGAGGCCGGCGATGGTGCGGATGCCGCGCGCGGCGGCGGCGTGTTTGGCGCGGGTTTTGTCCATCGCGAGGGCGCTCGATGCGGCGTCGCAGCCGGCGTAGTGGATGTGCGCTTCCTCAAGGAGGCGTTGCATGCCGCCGTCTTCGCCGAAGGAGCCGTGGAGGGTGGAGAAGACGACGTGGCGCGCGGGGGAGAGGCCGGGGGGGAGGGAGTTGGTGTCGATGACGTGGTGTTCGACCTGGAAATTTTTCGCGAGGGCGGCGGCGCAGGCTTCGCCGGAGCGGAGGGAGACGGCGCGTTCGGCGGAGGAGCCGCCGGAGAGGAGGGCGATGGTGGGAA
>JAISGL010000067.1 GCA_031263125.1 Opitutaceae bacterium
ACGAAAAATCCATCTACGCCCCCGCACCCCCGCGCCCCGACCTCCTCGAATCCATCCGCGTCGACGCCCCCGAAATGTGCCCCCTCTACACCGCCACCACCATCACCGGCATCAAAATCGCCCCCAGCCCCGAATGGATGCGCCGCCGCCTCACCGCCGCCGGCATGCGCCCCATCAGCAACATCGTCGACATCTCCAACTACGTGATGCTCGAATACGGCCAGCCCACGCACGCCTTCGACGCCAGAAAAATCGGCGGCCGCAAACTCATCATCCGCCCCGCCGCCGAAGGCGAAAAAATCATCACCCTCGACGAAAAACAACGCGCCCTCACCAGCCGCATGCTCGTCATCGCCGACGCGGAAAAACCCCTCGTCATCGCCGGCGTCATGGGCGGCGAAAACTCCGGCATCGACCCCACCACCACCGACATCGTCCTCGAAGCCGCCACCTTCAGCCGCACCCTCATCCGCTGGACCTCGCGCCGCCTCGCCCTCGCCTCCGACTCCTCCTACCGCTACGAACGCGGCGTCGATCCCCACATGCTCGACGAAGCCGCCCGCCGCGCCATCTCCCTCATCCTCGAACTCTGCGGCGGACGCGTCGCCGGCCCCACGCACCAAGCCGGAAACACCGCCCCCTGGCGCCGCGAAATCCCCATCACCGCCGGCTACGTCAACGCCCGCGCCGGCTTCGAAATCCCCGCCGCCGACCAACGCTCCGCCCTCGAAGCCCTCGAACTCCGCGTCACCCGCGAAGACAAAAACGCCCCCGGCGGCCCCGCCTGGCACGTCACCATCCCCAGCTGGCGCGACGACCTCGACCGCCCCATCGACCTCGTCGAGGAAATCCTGCGCGTCCACGGCACCGAAAAAATCCCCCCCGCCCCCGTCCTCGCCCCCGCCATCATCGCCACCGACGACCCCATCGTCCACTTCAACCGCCACGCCTCCGCCCACCTCGTCGGCCAGGGCTTCAACGAATGCGTCAACTACACCCTCCGCTCCAAACACGAAATCGAAACCTGGGTCTCCCACGCCGCCGTCGCCGAACTCGCGCTCCTCAACCCCTTCACCGAAGACCAGTCGCACCTGCGCCCCTCGCTCATCCTCGGCCTCCTCGAATCGCTCAAACTCAACCAATCCCGCGGAGTCGCCGCCACCCGCCTCTTTGAAACCGGACGCGTCTTCATCGAACGCAACGGCCAGAACTACGAATGCGCCTCCGTCGCCTTCATCATCGCCGACGACAACGCCGGACGCACCTGGCTCAAACGCCCCCCCGCCGATTTCTACACCACCAAACGCCTCGTCGAAACCCTCGCCGCCATCGGCGGCATCGACACCGCCCGCCAGCCCGTCGAAGCGCCCAAAGGCTCCTTCTTCGGCTGGCAGGAAGGCCAGTCCGCGATCATTGGCGACATCGGCCGCGGCTGGACCGCGCGCCTCGGCCTCCTCAACCTCGCCATGGTCCGCGGCCTCGGCATCGAAGGCAAAGTCTTTGGCGGCACCCTCTCGATCCTCTCCGAACGCGTCAAAACCCCCACCGACCGCCGCCGCTACCAACCTATCGCGATGCACCCCCCCGCCCTCCGCGACATCGCCCTCATCGTCGCCGAAAACCTCGCCGCCACCGACGTGCAAAAAACGCTCCTCAAACACGCCCGTGCCGCGCTCCCCCCTCCCCCGGACACCATCGCCCTCGAAGCCGTGACCATCTTCGACGTCTACCAAGGCAAAGGTCTCCCCGAAGGCAAAAAAAGCCTCGCCTTCAGCCTCGCCTACCGCGCCCCCGCCCGCACGCTCACCGACGACGAAGTCACCACCGCCTTCACAAAACTCCAAACCACCCTCGCCCGTGAAACCGACTGGCAAATCCGGAAATAAAAACAATTGAACAGAAGGAAACAAAGATATTAAAGTAACTCGTAAATATATAAATATTAACACACAGAAAAACAGAATTGATTTCAGAACGTGTTTGATATCTTTGTTTCCTTCGTTACCTTCTGTTCAAAAATAAAACCCTCAAAACCATGCACCCACTCTATAAAAAAGCCGACATGCTCAGTTTCGACGTCATCAGCGCGGCGATGGAAGTGCATAAAAACAAAGGTCCCGGACTCCTTGAATCCATCTATGAACGCTGTCTTCTGCACGAATTAAAACTGCGCAATCACCAAGCTCAAACCCAAGGCATTGTAAAAATCACTTACAAAGATTTGGTTTTTAAGGAAAACCTTCGCTACGATATTCTTGTTGACGCATATCTCCTCATTGAAGGCAAATGTGTGGATCGCATACTCCCCATACACAAAGCACAACTGATGAGCTACATGAAGCTGCTCGATATTCCCATCGGACTGATAGTGAATTATAAATCCATAGTCCTGAAAAATGACATATGCCGCTTAATACTCCCGGGAGCCAATATTGATGACTAAAAAAACCAAACCCACCACCACCTCCTCCACATCCCCCCAACTCGAACTATTCCCCGACGCTCCCCCCGCCGCCACCCCAGCGCCTACGCCCACCACCCCGCCACCTACACCTGCCACCCCGCCACCTACGCCTGCCGCACCACCATCCGAAAATTCCCCCGCGCCCCCCGCGTCTTCCGCCCCGGCGAAAATCCCCCCATCCTACGTCCCCCCTCCCGACCATCCCTACGCCCACCTCCTCGACATCGGCGAATTCTGGACCGCCGGCCAGCGCCAGGCCAACTCACTGCACGAAGTCTCCTACCGCGCCTGCTTCAAACCCCAGCTCCCCGAATACTTCATCACGCGCCACACCAAACCCGGCGACCTCGTTTACGACCCCTTCGGCGGACGCGGCACCACCGCCATCGAAGCCGCGCTCCACGGACGCCGCGTCGCCACCAACGACATCAACCCCCTCTCCCGCATCCTCACCGAACCCCGCCTCGAACTCCCCCCGCCCGCCCTCATCCGCGCCCGCCTCGACGCCCTCGCGCCCCTCCTTGCCCAAACCGACGCGCACCCCCTCACCCCCGACATCGACCTCACCATGTTCTACGAACCCCGCACCCTCCAGCACCTCCTCGCCCTCCGCGCCTACCTCCACGAACGCCGCGTCACCGCCACCGAGGACTCCGCCGACCGCTGGCTCCGCATGGTCGCCACCAACCGCCTCACCGGCCACTCCCCCGGCTTCTTCTCCGTCTACACGCTCCCCCCCAATCAGGCCGCCTCCGCGAAACGCCAGATCGAAATCAACCGCAAACGCGCCCAAACCCCGCCCTACCGCGACATCCTCGCCATCATCTGGAAAAAAACGCGCAACCTCACCTCCGACCTCACCCCCGCGCAAACCGCCAGCCTCCGCGCCGCCGCGCGCGACGCCCAATACCTCAACGCCCCCGCCGCCTCCACCCCCGCGCTCGCCTCAAACACAGTCGCCCTCACCGTGACCTCGCCGCCCTTTCTCAACATCGTGCAATACGCCGACGACAACTGGCTCCGCTGCTGGTTCAACCGCATCGACACCGCCGCCGTCGCGAAACGCATCACGATGAGCACAAAACTCGCAGTCTGGGACGCCGCCATGCGCGACGTCCTCCGCGAACTGCACCGAGTCACCCGCCCCGGCGGCCACGTCGCCTTTGAAGTCGGCGAAGTCCGCAAAGGCGCGATCCGCCTTGAGGAGACGGTTGTCCCCGCCGCCGAGGCCGCCGGATTCATCTGCCAGAAAATCCTCATCAACGCGCAAACCTTCACCAAGACCGCGAACATCTGGGGCATCGACAACAACGCCTCCGGCACCAACACCAACCGCATCGTCCTCGTGCAAAAACCGTAACACCGGCACCCTGCCCACGTGATCGGGCAGCACGGACATCTTGCCCGTGGGTAGCACGGGCACCCTGCCCATGTGATCGGGTAACTGATGTTACGCATCTCGTAGGGCCTGACCTTGTGTCAGGCCGCGCACGCGTGGGAGGCCACATTGGTAATTCGCGGCCTGACACAAGGTCAGGCCCTACGAAATCCCGCCATCCGCGTAACATCAGCGGGTAACACGGGCATCTTGCCCGTGGGTTTGGGCAACTGCCATTACGCGGCAGCCAGTTTCTTGGCAGGGCGGTCTCGCCGAGACCGCCGCGTTTGTCGCCAGCAGCTCTCGACAGTCTCGGCGAGACCGCCTTGCCAAAAAATCTCTCCACGTAACATCAGTTGGGCGACAGCCATTACGCACAGCAACCAGCCCATCGGGCTGGGTAGAATAGGCAGGAACACCACGGCGAACGCAAAAAAGACCGTAAAAACGAGTGTGATTTTGCGGAGGGAGGAAAATCATGGACAGGAAACTAAATGATATTGTATAACTTATTGATATACAAAATATTATAAACTTATTTCTTAGTTTGCCAAATCCAAGTGTCAACTTTAATGCACCTCATGTACAGAACCTGTCCCTGTTTATTTCCCTGTTTATTTCCTGCCAAATTACCCAACCCAGCCCATCGGGCTGGGTAGAATAGGCAGAAGCACCACGGCGAATGCAAAAATGACCGTAAAAACGAGTGTGATTTTGCGGGAAAAAATCATGGGCAGGGAAATTGTTTTCATCATAACAATATGATAATAAACTAATTTCGTAATTAAAATTATTTTTCTAAAAAAATTGTTGACCTGCGCGAACCAGAAACATTTATTAAGACATAAACTAACTAAAGATTCAACCGCAGACATCCATGATCTCACTTATTCCCGTCCAAACCTGAATTCCCGCCACTCACACCAATCACGCCACTCACACCATCCACACCACTCACGCCAATCACGCCGACCACACCACTCCTGCCAATCCACGCCGCTCCCATTTTTTCACACCACATCACATCACATCATGAACATCACATCATACGCATTCGCTTCTGCATTCGATTCCGCATTCGCGTCCAATCCGCTTCTCGCCTTCATCTCCGAGCGCGAACCGCTCGACTGGTTCAAGTCCGGGGGGCCGATCATGTGGCCACTCATCATCGTCTCGTTCCTCGCGTTCTCCGTCGTCGCGGAACGCATCATTTTTCTCATCCGCGAAAAAGCCACCCGCAACCCCCGCATCGCCGGACGCATCTACGAACGCATCGAGCACCACGATGTCGATGGCGCCATCAAGGCGGGTGAAGGGAGCCGCGACTACATCGCGCGCATCCTCGTCTTCACGCTCGCCCATCGCGGCGACTCGCTCGAAAACGCCTTCAACGAAGCCGCCGAGACCGAAATCGGACGCTACCAGCACGGCCTTGCCATCCTCGACACCTGCATCACCGCCGCGCCACTCCTCGGACTGCTCGGCACCGTCACCGGCATGATCGCCACATTCGGCGCGCTCGGCGGCGGCGACATCGCGGCCAGCGCCGGCACCATCACCGGCGGCGTCGGCGAGGCGCTCATCGCCACGACCTGCGGCCTCGCCATCGCGATCATCGGCCTGCTCCCCTTCAACATCCTCAACACGCGCGTCGAGCAAGTCCGCCGCGAAATCGCCAGCACCGCCAACTCGCTCAACATCGTCAGCCAGAAAGCCGGCGGCATCCTCGACGTCACCCCTGCGAGTTCCCCGAGCGGCGGCATCTGAAAACAAATCGCCTCCGGCCCTCCAGCCCTCCGCCTTCGTCCTCCTCCGACCCACACATGGCCATAAGTTTCGCACACGCCTCCGCGACCGCCAAAAAACGCGCCCGCATTGAAATCATCCCGTTGATCGACGTGATCTTTTTCCTGCTCGCCACCTTCGTGCTCTTCACGCTCTCGCTCAACCAGTCCGGCGGGCTTGCCGTCCGGCTCCCCGCCTCCGGCACCGGCAAGCCCCGCGACACCAAGGGCGCAGTCACGCTCACCGTCACCGCCGACGGCGCCGTCGCGTGGGACAAAACCCCCGTCCCGCTCGACGACTTCATCCTCCGCCTCCAGGCATGGAAACAAACCGAGGCGGACCCGCACGTCCTCATCAACGGCGACGAAAAAGCCCGTTTCTCGCAAGTCCGCTACGTCGTCGACGAAGTGCGCAAGGCCGGCATCACCAAAATCAACCTCGAAACCCGCGTCCGCTCCGCAAACTGAAACCAAAACCGAAACTGCACCCAGATTCGATTCCCCGGATTCGATTCCCCGGATTCCTGCAAATCCCGATCCTCCTACAATTCTCCCACGATTTCCCAACGAGTTCCCTCCCGATTCCCTCACGATTCCCACACACGATTCCCCCCACACACGACCTTCCCACACATGGCAACCACCTCCCAATCCGCCTCCCAATCCGGCGTCCGCTTCCAATCCGCCGCCGCATCCGCCAAAAAACGCGCCCGCATCGAAATCATTCCGCTGATCGACGTGATTTTTTTCCTGCTCGCCACCTTCGTGCTCTTCACGCTCTCGCTCAACAAAATCCAGTCGATTCCCGTGGACTTGCCGCAAGCCGTGCCCGCCGCCCCCTCGCAGGCAAACGACAACGACGACCTCGTCGTCCTCCAGCTCTCCGACGCCGGCGCCGCCTTCTGGAACAAGGAACCCATCTCCACCGCCGAAATCGCGCCGCGCCTCCTCGACTTCAAAGCCGCCCGCGCCACGCCGCGCGTCCTCGTCACCGGCGACGACAACGCCTTCTACGGAGACGTCGTCGCCGCGCTCGACGAAGTGCGCAAAGCCGGCATCGCCGAAGTCTCCATCGAAACCGCCTGGCGCGCCTCGGGCCGCTGACGCCTTATTTCCCATCCGATGAAAACAGACCAAATCGTGGGCATCCTCATCGCCCTGCTTTTCCACGCCGGACTCGCCTTCGGCAACCGCCTCCTCCCCGCGTCCGCCGCGCCCGCCGCCGCGCCCGCCGCCGACGACATCCCCACCATCGCGGTCGCCCCCATGCCCGTGTTGGAACCCGAGCCGCCCGATCCCCTCGACACCCTTTCCTCCGACGACGCCGAGCCGGTCGACCTCTCCGACCTCGCCCCGCCGCCCATGCAAGCCGACATCCCCGTCCTCGCCACGTCCCCGGTCTTTCAGCAAAAACTCCAGCCGCCCCCGCCACCGAATCTCGGCGGCCCCGCTACCGCCATCACCATCCCCACCGGCAATTTCGCCGCCGCCGGCTCCGGCCTCAAAGGGCTTCTCGTCGACCTCGCCGCGCTCGACCAAAAACCCTCGCCGCGCTTCATCGTCAAACCCGACTACCCCTACGAAATGAGCCGCTCTCACCAGCGCGGCGAAGTCGTCCTCGGCTTCATCGTGGACCTCGAAGGCAACGTCCGCGACCCCTACATCATCAGCTCCACCAATCCCGCCTTCGAGGCGCCCGCCCTCCGCGCGATCAGCCGCTGGAAATTCACTCCCGGCAAAAAAGGCGGCGTCGCCGTCAACACGCGCAACGTCCAAGTCCCCGTCGAATTTGGCCGCACCCAATAATCCCGCCCTGATAATCCGCCCTGATTCCATTTTATTAACTGATGTTACGCAGCCAAAAAGATTCAAAAGGCGCAGGCGCGTTCTTCCGCCATCAACCAAACCCGAACCCCGCGATTGAGCGAGGGCAGCGCGAGTGCCTTCCCTGGGAGCGCGGGCATCTCTGCCCGCGAAACATCGTGCGCCCGCTTGGTGTATTTCAAACACTAATCGCGGGCAAAGATGCCCGTGCTCCCAGGCGCCACCTCATAACATCACGTAACAAAGCAAAATCAACCGCCTCCTGAAATCTCACATGCGCACCTTCCTCCATAACATCACCGCTGCCCGCGCCTTCCACGCCCTCCGCGCCCTCCGTGGTGAATTAATAAGCATTCCATCTTTGATTGCGACTTCGCCGCGCTGGGTTCTCCGCCCCCTCCGCGCCCTTCGTGCTCCTCATGCTCCCCGCACTCCTCGCACCCTCCGCGCCCTTCGTGCCCCCCGTGCCATCTCAGTCCTCTGCCCTCTGTCCTCTGTCCTCAGTCTTCTGTCCTCTGTCCTCTGCCCTCTGTCCTCTGCCCTCAGTCCTCTGTCCTCTGTCCTCTGCCCTCTGTCCTCTGTCCTCTGGACCCGCGCCCTCACGCCGCTGATTCCCACCACCCTCACCGCCCTCACCACCCTCGCCGCCCTCATCGCCCTCGCCACCCCCACCGCCCCCGCGCTCCGCGCAGCCGAACCGCCGTCAAAACCGCAGCTCACCGAACGCATCGCCACAAAACTCGCTCCCATGAAGGACCTCGTCGAGGCAAACGACTACGCGGGCATCCTCCGCCTCGTGGACGAACTCCTCCCCTCCGCCGCCCCGGACAGCTTCGACCTTGCGCTCCTCTCGCAAATCCGCGGACAGGTTCTCCTCAACCTCAAGCGCCTCGACGACGCCATCGCCCCGCTCGAACGCTCCCTCGAACTCGGCGACCGACACGCCTGGTTCGACACCGACGCCACCCTCAACACGCTCCACACGCTCAGCCAGCTCTATTTTGAAAAAGCCGCCGAAGGCGCCGACACCCCCGCGCGCCTCCGCGCCCACGACCTCGCCCTCGCGCGCATCGAACGCTGGCTCGCGCTCTCCCCGAAACCCTCCCCCGACGCCCACCTCTACGCCGCCACCATCCTCTATTCCGCCGCCACGCTCGACCCGGACAAAACCGACCTCGAAAAAATCCGCCTCGCCCTGTCCGCCGTCGAAGCCGGCCTCCTCCTCCGCGACAAACCCGACGAGCAATCTCTCATCCTCTTCGTCGCCGCCAGCCAGCAACTCGGACGGCTCCGCGCCGCCGCCGACGTCCTCGAAATCCTCGTCTCCCTCAAACCCGACTCCGCCATCTACTGGCAGCAACTCTTTGCCGCCTACACGGGCCTCGCCGCCGATTCCGCCCTGCCCCCAAGCGAAATCCGCCGCCTCCGCTTCCGCGCGCTCCTCACCATCGAACGCGCCCGCGCCCGCGGCTTCCTTTCCACGCCCCAGGATTATTTCAACACCGTCGCGCTCCACAGCGCCCTGGACCAGCACGAACGCGCCGCGCGCCTCCTTGAGCAAGGCCTCGCCGACGGCACGATCGCCAGCACCCGCCGCAACTGGGAACTCCTCTCCGGCGCCTGGCAGCAGCAACGCGCCCCCGCCCGCGCCATCGAGGCGCTCACCCGCGCCGCCGCCGCGCTCCCCGATGACGGCGAAATCGAATACTCGCTCGCCCGCCTTTATTACGCCGCCGACAACCCCGCCGAAACCCTCGCCCACCTCCGCGCCGCCGTCGACCGCGGCAACCTCGCCACGCCCGGACAAACCTGGTTCTTCCTCGCCTACGTCGCCTACGAACTCCAGTTCCACGACGAAGCCGCCCGCAGCGCCGAAACCGCCGCCACGCACCCCGACGTTTCCCAAGACGACCTCGCCCGCCTCACCCAAGCCATCCGCGACGCAAAATAACAACACAACCGCACAACACAATCAGCACAACACACACGGCACAACACGCCGTAACACACCGCGACACACCGCACCACACCGCATTTCCATGAAGTCTTATATAATCCTACCGCTCGCCGCCCTCATTGCCTTTGGCGCGGCCTATTGGAATTTTGAACGCAAACACGAAGCCCGCGCAGCCGAAGTGCGCGAGCAGGCGCGCATCGAGCGCGAAAACAAACTGAAAGCCGAGGCCGACGCCCGCAACAAAGGCATTGAGGAAGCCCTGCGACTCCAGGCCCGCCGCAAACAGGAACGCGAGGAGCGCGACGCCCGCGACAAATTGCAAAAGGAAACCCTTCAGTCCGCCATCGACGCCCGTGACAAAATCCACCGCGACGTCGAAAAAAACGCCCGCCAGATTGACCGCCTGAAAAAAGAAATCGCCGCCGAAGAAAAGATCATCACCGGAATCGAAACCGACTTCAAAGCCGTCATCGCCGAGCAGGATTTCCTAAAGGAGTACATCGCCCAAGCCGAGACCAACCAGCGCGCCCTCGAAGCGATCATAGCCCGGCCCCCCCCCGCCGCCACCGTCGCCCAAAAACAATAACCACCATCCGCCAGATCAGTCAGATCAGCCCGCTCCGTCAGATCCGCCCGCTCCGTCCGATCAGCCCGCTCCGCCCGATCCGCCCACTCAACCCGATCCAAACTCAAATCACATTTCCCATGAATCGTTTCTATATAATAGCACCCTCCATCCTCCTAATCATCTTCGGGGGTATTTTCTGGCAAAACAGCAAAACCGCCGAAGCCAGGGCCGCGCAACTCGCCGCCGAACGCGCCGCCATTGAGCAAACCGAACTCCAGAAAAAGGAAGAGTCCGAACGCAAAGCCCGCGAGGACGCCGAAAAGCGCGCCGCCACCCGCGAGGCGGAGGAAAAAGCGAAGGAGGACGAACGCCGCCTCAAATACGAAACCAACCTCGCGCAACTCGCGGAGGAAACCGCGGACTACCAAACGCAATTCACCGCCTCCACCGCCGAAATCGCCAGCCTCGAAAAACAACTCGCCGCCCTTCGCGCCGACCGCGACCGCCGCAACGACGAAACCTTCGAAGCCGCGCGCGAGACCGAATTGCTTGCCATCAAAAAACGCTCCGCCGAACTCGAAATCCAGCGCCTCGTCAAAATCCTCGCCGCACAAACAGCCCCCCCTGCCCCTGCCTTGTTGGAGCCTGTCCCCTGAATACGGCCAACGCACCACCTCACCGCATCAGTCTTGGAGTCTCCCTCCCCCCTCCCTGAATACAGCCAACGCATCACCGCATCATGAAATCCATAAAAATAACATTCCGCCTTCTGGCGCTCATTATTCCCGCCGCCCTTGGCTTTATTATCAATTCCGGCTGCTCCCGTCAGGCTGCCGATGCCGATGG
>JAISGL010000147.1 GCA_031263125.1 Opitutaceae bacterium
AGGGAGGTTATTTTGCCAAATTGCCGCTTCCATCGGAAGAACCTCTGCCCAAAATATCTTCCTATCCTGTTTCGGCTCCGGCCCAATTTCCCATCTTCGTAAATCGCATCGCTGTTTCCGATGATAAAATTCACGGAGAACTCATGTTGACCACCACCCGGCTTTTTGATGCGGCGAATATCCAGAAAACAAAATCTGATGGGGAAATAGAGGCAATTCCTATTGCGATTTTACACTCCAAGGTTGGATTACATGCCCGTTTTTTGACGGACTTGTTGGGGAGTATTTAAAATGAGTGCCATTCAAACAAAAACCACAGTCATGGGTTCCGTCTTTGTCGCCATTGCGGGAGGGCACGCGTCGATGCAAGCCACTGCCCCCGCCTCCGATAATGTGACACTGCCCAAAGTCATCGTTCGTGCGTCCGCGGCATCCACGCCGGACGCTTTTTTTTATGAGAAGGAGACAGAACTTGCCGCCCAAACCACGGCGGTTCTCCCGCTCCCACCGGCGGATAAATGGACAGGTGGCTTGGAACGGAAATTCAGTAATCTTGTCATGCGCGAAGCAAGAGGGATGCTAACGAAAGCACAATCCAAGGAATTGGAGGATATGCAAAATCTCCGGCGCTCCCTTAAAAATCCGATGACGGTTGACGATCTCATCTACGAAATGCGCCGTGGCAAAATAATCAAGGAGACCATTGAAGCCCTTTGCAAATATGTCGAATTTTTCAGCCCCAAGGATAACGCGAAAACACAATCCTAATAGATGCTTTTCGCAACGCACCTATCGAAAGGCCCTCCCGTTTTTGATCAGGGATTTCGATCAGAGATGCGCGTATTCGCTTGTCCATGTTGAAGATTGCGGGGAACGCAACATGGAAATAGATCACCATAATCCCAAGTTAAAGGGGAGAAAACGGCATGCGTATGAAAATCTTTTCCCTGCAACCCGCCATTGCAACGGCGCCAAAAGCAACACTTGGCCTGCAAAAATGGAACATCAAAACGGATTGCGCTTTTTGAATCCATGCAAAGAGGCGGATTATAATTTTCAGATATTTGAAAAGCCGAATGGTGAACTTGTCGGAACAACCCCTGCCGCCACGTGGCATATTCGTAAACTCGACCTTAATGCTCCGCACCTGATTAATAGAAGAAGGCAGCGGACATTTGTTGATCACCTCTCCGAACAATGCATACTACAGACAGGGGATGCCTCTGATTCCGAAATGATGAGGAGCATACAAATTTTTCTCCATATGAGAAAAATACAAATTCCAAAAATTCTTCCTCCCCCCGCATAGGCGGGAAGCGATTTCCCCTCAATCCAACTCATTGGTCGCGCGATTTTTCAAGCAATTCGCGGAATTTGTCATCGTCAACGATTTGGAGGATTACAGCCGCATAACCAATGCGTGTTACCTCTCCAACAAGGGTGACATTGATATAAAAGTCATTCGGGAAAAAATCTGCCTCCTGAATGGAAAAATCAGCGGTGTATTGTCTCCAGGTTTCATCACGGAGATGTATTTCCCGAAAAATGATCAAAACATCCCGGCGCGGCGAAGCCGCAACTGAAGATGGAATGATTATTAATTCACCACGGAGGCCCCAGCGCGGCATAGCCGCAACCAAAGGAACAGGCTCAACCAACAATCCAATTGCCACAAAAAACACAAAAAAAGTCTTCTCGCATATGAACGATTTTCCGGGCGCTTATAAGCGCCGCGAACCGGTTTCCGGCAAAATATGATTTTGCAGGCAAAGAGACCGCAGCGCCTATAGGCGCTCTGTTGATGATCGCAAACACACAACGCCCTTTTGTCAGGCCACTCGCCAAACCTCGTAGAGTGTTTTTTGTGGCAATTGGATTGTTGGTTTGAACGAGTCGCGTCATAGGGAAATCGTACGCAAAAAAATCAATTATCAAGTTGATGTTACGCAGCCGACAGATTTCGTAGGGCCTGACCTTGTGTCAGGCCGCGCATACATGGGAGGCCATACTGGTAATTCGCGGCCTGACACAAGGTCAGGCCCTACGTGCCGCGTAACATCAGTTATCAAGGTTAGTAGCACGGAGAGCATTTTAACAACTGATGTTACGCGACTCGCAGGGCCTGACCTTGTGTCAGGTCTCTCGTAGCGCAGGCTGCCAAGCCTGCTTTGATTGCCGCACGCCGCCGGGTGTTTGTTTTTTACGAACCGGGCGAGGCTTCGCCTCGTCGGCAGGCTTGGCAGCCTGCGCTACTTTTGAGCGGTGGCGCGAAGCAAGCCGGAGGCTTGCCAGAAATAAGCCGGTGGTTGCACGACGCAGTCGCGACATCACTGGATATAATCGCAGACAAAAACCGCATTCGGGTGCTGATGCTCAAAAAGCATCACAGGCCAAAACAAAGCCCGTTGAGATCATCCTGCTCCACCATCCGTCTGCCTTCGCCACTCCACCAGAATCCCGCCAAACGCAAAGAACGGCGTGTAGCGAAGCATCCTGCGACGGGCAACGCAGCAAGCCCGCTCCGCCGCCGCTCACAATAATGTTGGCGGCAATGTCGGAGCCGGCAAAAAAGTCCCGGCGGTGGGATGGCAAGGGTATTTACCGTGAAATCCGCCACGCCCGCCGTCGGTGGACGTCAATGATTTCAGCCAATCATGTTACAGGCTATTATAGATTTTGCCCATTTGAGGAGATTGTGATTCCCGTATCTTTTTATATTTCACTTAGTTATGAAATTGGAGGCGCGGGCCGGAATCGAACCGGCGCATAGAGGTTTTGCAGACCTCGGCCTTACCACTTGGCTACCGCGCCCCGAAAAAGGGAACGTGAACGGAAAAGAAAAACGGCCCCTGCTCAAGACTAATTTTTCCTCTTCAGCATTTTTCCCCTTCAGCATTTTTTCCCTTCAACCAAAAACTTCGCCACCAGCCATGCATTGCTGTCTTATCACAACACGCGGCTGGGGGAGGGGATGCAGGCTGGATGTTTGCGCGGTGGGTTGATTGTGCAGGCCGGAGCGCAATTTCAGTTTGATTTCAAGGCTACATCCAGAAATTGCCGGAGGGCGATGAGGTTGGGTTTGTCGAAAGGAGCGGTGACGTTGAAAGCACGCGGGATCACTGGCGCCACGCTTTTTCCGCGGCTGCGGAAGACGGATGCGAAGGGCGGGAACGGCGGGGCGCAAGCGGAGCACGGATGACGCGCGCGGAAAAAATGGCGGACGCTTTTATTTTTGAAGCTCCCTGATTGTTTTCCAATAATTGTCCACGTCGAGCACAGCATTTTTTTTGCGGCAGCCGTTTTTCTCCGGGTCTTCCAGACGGGCGTCATTCCGGGTTCTTCCGTCACAACGTTGTCTTCGTTGCAGTTGCCGTCCTTGTCCTTGATGCGTTTGTCATCCAGGCCGGAGTGTTTTGAAACGAAATCGTACACCGGGCGGCGTTTGTCGAATTCGCAGTCATGTGAAATGCGGGCTGGAAGTTTGCGGTGGGGGCGTTTCGCTGTTGGGCTTCCATTTTTTGCCATGCCGAATCCTCGCGAACTTCCGATTTATGAGCTTGAGAGCGCCATTGTCTCCAGCGTGCGCACGCAGGGGCGGCTGATTGTGCAGGCGCCCACGGGGTCGGGCAAATCGACGCAGATTCCCCGGATGTTGCTGCGGCATGGATTTCTCGATGGCGGGGAGGTTGTCGTTTTGCAACCGCGGCGGCTCGCGACGCGCATGCTCGCGAAGCGGGTGGCGGAGGAGATGGATGCGCGGCTGGGCGATATCGTCGGGTATCAAATCCGGCTGGAATCGCGGTTGAGCGAACACACAAAAATCCGGTTTGTAACGGAGGGGATTTTGTTGAGGCAGATGTCGTTTGACCCGTTGTTGCGCGGCGTGAATGTGATCGTGTTCGACGAGTTTCACGAGCGGCATCTTTATGGCGATATTTCGCTGGCGCGCGCGTTGCAGATCCAGCAGGGCGCGCGGCCTGACTTGAAGATCATCGTGATGTCGGCGACGCTCGACGCGGGGGCGTTGAAAAATTATCTCGCGCCGTGCGGGGCGCTGGTTTCGCAGGGGCGGAATTTTCCGGTGGCGATTGAGTATTTGCCAAAGGCGGCGGACTTCGAGCGCGAGCCGGTCTGGGATGTGGCGGCGCGGGAATGCGCACGCGTGGCGGCGCGGTCGCCGGGGCGGGAGGGCGGGGATTTTCTGGTGTTCATGCCGGGGGCGTATGAGATTTCGCGCACGGTGCAGGCGTTGCAGGGCGAGCGGGCGCTGCGGGATTTTGTCGTGTTTCCGTTGCACGGCGAGTTGCCGCCGGAGGCGCAGGACCGGGCGGTGGCGCGTTATGATGCGCGCAAGATCATCGTCTCGACAAATGTCGCGGAAACGTCCCTCACGATCGACGGCGTGACGGCGGTCGTGGATTGCGGGCTGGCGCGCATGGCGCGGTTTGATTCGCAACGGGGAATCAACACGCTGCTCATCGAAAAAATCTCGGTGGCGAGCGCGGACCAGCGCGCGGGTCGCGCGGGTCGCACGGCGCCGGGTGTGTGCGTGCGGTTGTGGACGGAGCGCGAACATGCGCGGAGGCCGGCGCGGGAATTGCCGGAGGTGAAGCGGCTGGATTTGTCGGAGGTCGTGCTGACGTTGAAGGCGGGCGGCATTGACGATGTCGCGGGTTTTCCGTGGCTGGAGAAACCGGATGCGAAAGGCCTGGAGCGGGCGGAGACGCTTTTGGAGGATTTGGGCGCGATTGCGAAACACGGGGGGAGTGCGCACGCGAAGATCACGGAGACGGGCCGCCGGATGTTGCGGTTCCCGGTGCATCCGCGGTATGCGCGCATGCTTCTTGAGGCGGACCGGCGCGGATGCGTGCGGCCGGTGGCGCTCATGGCGGCGCTCACGCAGGGGCGGAATTTTCTTTTGCGCGGGGTGTCGCGCGAGGTCGGTGAGGCGCGCGAGGATTTGCTCGGCGAGGAAACGGAATCGGATTTCTTTTTGCTGATGCGCGCGTGGCGGTTTGCGGAACAGAACAATTTTTCGATGGATGCGTGCAGGCGGCTGGGGATTCATTCGCTCGGTGCGCGCCAGGTGGGGCCGTTGTTTGCGGAGTTTTTGAAAATCGCGGAGCGCGAGGGTCTCGACGTGGGCGAGAGGCGCATCGAGGGCGAGGCCGTGCGCAAGTGCGTGCTCGCGGGGTTCTCGGATCATCTGGCAAAGCGGCTCGACGCGGGGACGCTGCGGTGCGATCTGGCGCACAAACGTCGCGGTGTGCTGGCGCGGGAGAGCGCGATGCAGCGCGCGCCGTTGTTCGTGGCGGCGGAGGTGAGCGAGGTCGAGGGGCGCGGGGGCGAGGTGAACGTGCTGCTGAGCCTCGCGACGGCGGTGCGGGAGCCGTGGTTGAAGGAGCTTTTCCCGGACGATTATTTCGAGGCGGTGAATGTGGTTTACGACGAATCGGCGAAACGCGTGATCGCGAGGCGCGAGCGGCGTTTTCGCGATTTGACGCTGGAGTCGAAGGCGAGCGCGGAGGATGTGCCTTACGATGCGGCGGCGGTGCTTCTCACGCGGCAGGTGATGACCGGGAAGATCAAACTGGAGGCGTGGGACGAGGCGGTTGAGCAGTGGATCGTGCGCGTGAACCGGCTCGCGGAATGGTTTCCCGAGTTGGAGGTGAATCCGATCACGGACGCGGACCGCGCGACATTGATCGAGCAGATTTGCCATGGCGAACTGGGCGCGAAGGACGTGCGCGGCAAGCCGGTGATGCCGGTGTTGCGCGACTGGCTGACGGCGGAGCAACTGGCGGTGCTCGACGATTATCTGCCGGAGCGGCTTGTGATGGGAAACGGGCGCAAGTCGCGTGTGCGTTACGAGAAGGAAGGGCCGCCTGTATTGAGCGCGCGGATACAGGAATTGTATGGCGCCGAGGGGCGGCTGACGCTCGGGCACGGGCGCGTGCCGGTGAGGATCGAGGTGCTGGCGCCGAACCAGCGGCCGATCCAGGTGACGGATGATTTGACGGCGTTCTGGCGCGACATGTATCCGAAGGTAAAGGCGGAGTTGTCGCGACGTTATCCGCGGCATGAGTGGCGCTAAGGGTCCGTGAAAATATAAGATGATAACACAGTCATCCCACTGGATATAATCGCGGGCAAAAACCGCATCCTGAATGGATGCAAGAAGCGTGCGCCATGGATTTTTGGCATCCTTTCAGGATGCATTCGTTTTTTATTCATAACCGGTGGTGTCGTTCGGAAAGCTCCGTTGCAGTCATGACCGCCCGCTAAAGCGGGTAGCCGGGCATGGCCAGCCCTTCAGGCCATCGCCCGCGGCGATGCCATCTCCGCGCTGTCGTGTTCCGTCAACCTTCTGGCAAGCCTCCGGCTTGCCCCAGCGTTACCGCCCAAAATAGCGAGGAATATTAGCAAAGGAGAAATAATGCCAATGGCTCTATTGTTTTGGACTTTTGAAGGCAGTGTTCGTCCTGCCAAAGCATGAATATTATCAGAGGTTGGTATTATCGGAATATAATAAGCCGACACACGCGTTTCGCGGGCAAAGCTGCTCGCGCTCCCAGGAAAAACATTTCAGAAAAGGCGCTTCCAAGAAGTGCCTTCGCGTTGCTTTCACTCAGGCGCGGGAGCCGGGTTTGGTTGATGGGGCAAGAACGCGGCGCGGCACGGCATTCGTTTGGCGCGGGAGCACACGTCACGGGTGCCCCCGCGTTTGGAACGCGCCTTCATTGCGGTGGTCTGGCGGCAATCAATATTCCTTTTCCGCGTAGTCGCCGTATTTTTCCATGACGAAGTCGATGTCCTTGTCGCCACGGCCGCTGAGGTTCACGAGGATGTCCTGGTCGGGGCGCTCTTTCGCGAGTTTGAACGCGTAGGCGACGGCGTGGGCGCTTTCGAGCGCGGGGATGATGCCTTCGAGGCGCGAGAGGCGGAAGAAGGCGTCGATCGCCTCGGCGTCGGTCGCGGTGCCGACGATGGTGCGTCCGATGGTTTTCAGGTAGGCGTGCTCGGGGCCGGTCGAGGGATAGTCGAGTCCGCTCGCCACCGAATACACGGGGGCGGGGTCGCCTTTGTCATCGGAGAGCATGATCGAGTGAAAGCCGTGCATGGTGCCTTCCCGTCCGTGAGTGAGCGAGGCGGCGTGGTCGCCGAGTTTCGCGCCGCGTCCGAGCGGTTCGACGCCGTGGAGTTCGACGGGGTCGTCAAGGAAGCCGGCAAAAATGCCCATCGCGTTGGAGCCGCCGCCGACGCAGGCGACGACGTTGTCGGGGAGTTCGCCGGTCATTTCAAGGAACTGCTCGCGCGCCTCGATGCCGACGACGCGTTGGAATTCGCGCACCATGAGCGGGAATGGGTGCGGGCCGACGGCGGAGCCGATGCAGTAGATGCTGCCGACGGGGTCTTGCAGGTAGGCGGCGAACGCGGAGTCGACGGCTTCCTTGAGCGTGCGCAGGCCGGCGGAAACGGGGACGACTTTGGCGCCGAGGATTTTCATGCGCACGACGTTGGGATGCTCTTTTGCCATGTCGACTTCGCCCATGTGGATTTCGACGGGGATGCCGAAATACGCGCCGGCGGTGGCGAGGGCGACGCCGTGCTGGCCGGCGCCGGTTTCGGCGATGAGTTTTTTCTTGCCGAGGTATTTGGCCAGGAGCGCCTCACCCATGCAGTGGTTGAGTTTGTGCGCGCCGGAGTGGTTGAGGTCCTCGCGTTTGAGGTAGATGCGCGCGCCGTCGATTTTGTTGCTGAGGTTTTTGCAGTAATAGACCGGGGTGGGGCGGCCTTGGAAGTGTTTGCGGATGTCGCGCAGTTCGCGGATGAAATCATAACTGCGGCAGATGTGCTGGTAGCCGTGATAGATTTCGTCCATTTGTTTCTGGAGGTCGGGCGGCACGAACGAGCCGCCGAATTTGCCGAAGAAGCCGCGCTGGTCGGGCACCTGCCGGTGCATGGGAAGCGCGGAGACGGCTTGGGTTTGCCGGGATTGCGTGGATTGCGGGTTGGGCTGTGTGGTGTGTGTGGTCATGGTGTGCGTGTGGTTGTGGTGTGTCGTGGTATATGTGTCGTTGTGTATGTGTGGTTGTGTATGTTTTTGTTAAAACATGAAAAGTGGTCGTCGCCGTGCGTGGGAAAATAAAAAGCCCGCCGGTAATGACGGCAGGCTTTATGTTCAAATGGGTCGTGTGCGTTTGGTTTTCAACGTGCAGGAGCGTGCGTCATTGTTTTGATGTGAAGCAACGCCAGCGCCAAGTGTTGTTGATGTTTTTGGTCAAACGCATGTTTGAAATTGATAACTTGAAGTTGATGGTGCGGAAAATACGCAGGGGCGGTTTGCGGAGTCAAGGGGGAAGAAATACCGAAATATCGAAACGGAAAAAATATCGAAAGCCCGTGCCACTGCCGCCATGCAAAATGTACCGAGAGGGAGGGAGGCGGGGCGGAACTTGAAGATCGCTGCTTCCGTCATTGGGCCTGTTTCGCAATCTTGAATTCCTCGGGCGTTTCGCCTGGCGGGAGCGCGAGCAGGTCGTAGTCGTGGCAGCCGGTGATTTTCACCTCGGCAAACTCGCCGGCGGGGAGTGTTTTTGGCACGTAGATGCGTCCGTCGATGTCGGGCGCGTCGGCTTCGCCGCGGGCAACGCCAGGCTCCTCGACGAGCACGCGCAGGGTGCGGCCCACGCAGCTTTTGCCCACCTCGGCCGCGATTTCTTTTTGCAGCGACATCACGCGGCGCCAGCGGGATTCTTTTTGTTTCGCGGTGAGCTGGCCGTCCATTTTTGCGGCGCGCGTGCCTTCCTCTTGCGAATAACGGAAGACGCCGAGGCGTTCGAATTTCGTGTCGCGGATAAAATCGCAGAGTTCACCGACGTCCGCTTCGGTCTCGCCGGGGAAGCCGACGATGAAGGTCGTGCGCAACGCGATGCCGGGGATGCCCGCGCGGATGCGTTTCACGAGATCGCGAATGCGGGCGGAATCGGTTTCGCGCCGCATCGCGCCGAGCATGCGGTCGCTGATGTGTTGCAGCGGCATGTCGACGTAGCGCGCGACTTTGCCGCATCCGGCGATGGTGCGGATCAATTCGTCGCTCCAGTGCGCGGGGTGCGTGTAGAGCAGGCGTATCCAGAAATCACCGGGAATGGCCTGCAATTCGCGGATGAGCGTCGTGAGCGCGGAGCCGCGCGCCGAATCGACGGGCGTGCGCGGGTCGGGACGCCGCTCCCATGTGTCCATGCCAAAAAAAGTCGTGTCCTGCGAAATGAGGTTTATCTCGCGCACGCCTTCGGCGACGAGCCGGCGCGCCTCGGCGACGACGCTTTCGATGGTGCGCGAACGGTGGCGTCCGCGAATTTGCGGGATGATGCAAAACGTACAGGGGTGGTTGCAGCCCTCGGCGATTTTTATGTAAGCGTAGTGACGCGGCGTGAGCCGGAAGCGCGGCGTGTCGCAGTCGGGGATGTAGGTTGGGTGGCGGTCCACGAACGCGGGCGCAGGCGCGGGTTCGCCGCCGGCGTTTTTGGCGCGCTCCTTCGCAAAAATTTCCACGATGATCGGCGCGACTTTTGTGATCTGGTCAAGCCCGATGAACGCGTCCACCTCGGGCAGCGCGCCGGGCAGTTCCTTTTGGTAACGTTGCGCCATGCAGCCGGCGACGATCAGCTTTTGTTCCTTGCGGCGTTTGCGCATGCCGCGGCCCTGATGGGCTTCGAGGATGGCGTTGATCGACTCCTCCTTCGACGAATCGAGAAACGAGCAGGTGTTGACGATGACGACATCGGCTTTTTCGGCCTCGGGAATGACGGTCATGCCGGCCTTGTGCAGATGGCCGACCATGATTTCGCTGTCGACAAGATTCTTGGCGCAACCGAGTGAGATGAGACTGACTGTGATCATGAAAAACTGAAATTATGCCAACGTTTGGAATGGTTCACTGGTGTTACGCGGACGGCAATTTTTGCAGCCTGACCTTGTGTCAGACCACGCCCGCGCGGGAAGCCATACTGATAATTCGCGGCCTGACACAAGGTCAGGCCCTACGCGCCACATAACATCAGTTGCCAGGAAACCAAAAAACCGCAGCGTGAGCGGCTGCGGTTGTGACTGTGGCTGCGGTTGCTGTTGCGGTGCGGTGCGGTGCGGTTGTGGTTGTGGCTGTGTTCAGCAATATAAACGTGGCGGCAAACTTTATTTCCTGGCGGCCTTGGTGGATTTTCTGGCAGCGGCTTTCTTGCGTTTGAGATAGGCGGTGCGGCGCTTTTTCTTGATGAGTTTGTTGTATTGTTTGCCCATGAATGTTTGTGGTTTTTGTTGGTGAAAGACGGGACAGTGACGAAACCGCCCGCCGTGAGTCAAGTCCGCGTTGCCAAAAGCGCGGGCGTTCCCAAGAGCAGCCCCGCGCTTAAAAGCACGGCGTAGAGCGCGAGCAGTTTCCCCGTGTCGCCCAGGAGCGCGATCTGCCGCGCGGGCGCGGTGTCGTTTCGCAACCGGCGCGTGTGCAGCCATGCCATCGGCGCGAGCGCGAGCGGCAGCAGCGTCCATGCCGAAAATCCCCGCGCCCACAAGACTGGGGGCGCGGCAAAGGCAAGCAGCAGACCGCAGGCGAATTGCGCGCGCGCAAAGCCGCGCCCGAAACGCACGACGAGTGTCCGCTTGCCCGCGCGCGCGTCGGTGCCGGCATCGCGGTAATTGTTCACGACAAGAATGTTCACCGCCAGCGCCCCCACCCCGGTGGCGACGATCCAGACGGCGGCGGTCACCGTCGCGGCCTGCACAAAATACGTCGCGCCCACGGCCACAAAACCGAAGAAGACAAAGACAAACACATCGCCGAGTCCGTTGTAACCGAGCGGATACGGGCCGCCCGTGTAAGCGATGCCGCAGACCACGCTCGCCACGCCGATCACGAGCAGCGGCCATCCGCCGAAGCGCAGCAGCGTCAGCCCGCAACCGAACGCCACGCCAAACACAATCCACGTCGCGGCGCGCATCGCGCGCGGACTCACCCATCCCATCGCGACGGCGCGGCGCGGCCCCACGCGCTCGGCGGTGTCGGCGCCTTTCACGCAGTCGTAGTAGTCGTTGGCAAAATTGGTGCCGATCTGGATGAGCATCGCAAAGAGCAGGCACGCCAGCGCCGCCGGCCAGTGAAACACGCCGTCGTGCCACGCGAGCGCGGACGCGGCCATCACGGGCGCAACCGCCGCCGGCAGCGTGCGCGGACGCGAAGCGAGTATCCAGATTTTGAATACCGGAGGTTTGTCGGCGTGGCTGGTCATTTGTTTTCAAGCCAATGGCCGCAAAAAGGCGCAGGGGGCGCAAAAGAAAAAACGCGCGCGATACGAAGCGCGCGACAGCCTGTGCCACGCAAACCGGAAGCAGGCTTGGCGGCCTGCGCTACGGGGAGGGCTGTGCCGCCAGTGTCTTTTTTGGAGTTTGGACATTGGGATTTGGAGTTTTGGAGCGCAGCGATTTCACCGTCAGCACGCCTGGCAGCCTGCGCTACAGCGCATCCAGCACGATGCCCGGCGTGAGCAGCTCGGGCAGCACGACAGGTTCGGGCGCGTCCGGTTTGTAGATGAGATTGAACGGCACGGCGCTGCGCCCGAAACGCGCAAGCTCGGAGGTGATTTGCACGTCCTTGCTTGTCCAATCGGCCTTG
Organism: Opitutaceae bacterium; assembly: GCA_031263125.1. GTDB lineage: Bacteria > Verrucomicrobiota > Verrucomicrobiia > Opitutales > Opitutaceae > Ereboglobus. The sequence goes on from JAISGL010000147.1 coordinate 11,669, forward strand.
AGCGCGACAACCCCATGTTCATGAAAATACTTCAACACCGCCTCGGATTTGAAAACCACCAGTTTGTTGGTCTGGCATGTGGCACACCAGCGCGCGGTAAAATCAACATAGATGATTTTTCCCGCAGCTCGCGCGGCAGCGACAGCCTCGGGACTCCATTTTTCCCATGTGACGGCGGGGGCGTCCTGGTTCTGCGATGTGGTGGGTTTTGATGCGGCCGCATCAGGCAATGCCGGCCAGCCCAGCCAAATGCCGGCGATCAATAATACCGGGGTCATGATGAGTCCAAATTTGCGCCGGCGCGGCGTCCCTGCGCCTTGCACAAACCGCCCGTAGACCCACATGGACATCGCAATAATCACGAAGCCAAATAAAACCCAAAGCAGAGCGTAATCGCTTTCCTGTGTTTGCGCGGCCAAAACCCACAGCAACGCTCCCACGGTCGCATAAAGCAGAAATGACATGACCTGCTTGAACGTTTCCATCCACGCGCCGGGACGCGGCAGCATTTTCACCGCGCCGGGGAAAATCGAAAGCACCAGATACGGCGCGGAAAGACCCAGTGCGATTACCGTGAAAACAATAAACGATTCGCCAGCCGGCATCACGAGCGCCGTGCCGAGCGCCGACGCAAGAAACGGCGCGCTGCACGGCGTGGCGACAACGGTCGCGAGCACACCCGTGAAAAATGATCCCGTGTAGCCGCTCTTTGATTGCAGGCTCCCGCCGACCGACGTCGCCGAAAGGCCGAACTCGAACACGCCGCTCATGTTCATCGCGAAAACGAGCATGACGGACGCGAGCACAAAAACAAAAACGGGGAATTGCAGTTGAAACCCCCAGCCGAGTTGGTCGCCGCCCGCGCGCAACACAGCGAGCAATCCCGCCAGCGCCCAAAACGAAACCATCACGCCGGCGGCAAATGCGATGCCGTGCATGGTGACTTTGCGCCGCTCCGCCCCCGCTTGGTTGACGAAGCCGAGGATTTTTATGCCGAGCACGGGAAACACGCACGGCATGAGGTTGAGGATGAGACCGCCAACAAACGCCAGAAAGAGAATCCCGATTGAAATGCCGGAACCCGCGGAGGCGCCGCCGGCGGCAACCGGGCCTGCCGCTGTTGTTGCCGCTGCCGTTGGTGTTGATGCTGTCGCTGGTGTTATTGCTGCCGCTGTCGCTGGTGTTGTTGCTGGTGTTGTTGCTGCCGGTGTTGTTATTGCTGTCGCTGCTGTTGTTGTTGCTGGTGTTGAATCCGCAACCGCAGCGTCGGCGCCGGCGTCGCTGTCGTTGAGCAACACGTCGATATCGTAACCGCGATATGCGCCCTTCGCGTCCGTGAACGCGAGCACGCCGGTGAGCCGTTTGCCATCGCCATCATGGGAATCCGACACGGGCAGAGTAAGCGTGAGCACAGGCGTTTTTCCATCCGACTGCGCGGTCTGCGCGGTCTGCGTGGTCTGCGTGGTCTGCGCGGTCTGCGCAGTTCGCGCGGTTTGCGCAGTTCGTGCGGTTTGTACGGTCTGCGCGGTTTGCGGCTGGTCGTATTGGATAAAACCGTCACTGCTGAAAAAATGCGGCGGCGCGGCGCTGTTGTTCGCATCCACGCCCGCGGGATTTGGCGAAATCGCGAGCGTCACCGTTTTTGCATCCGCGGCGCGCGTGGCCGCGATGCGCGTGCCGCCAGCCGGTGTTTCCGGCATAGGAGGCGCCGCCAGCACGCTGGCGCGCAACGCGGACGTCCCCGGCGCGTCCGACGCCCCCGGCGCTTCCGACGCGACTGACGCGACCGACGCACTCGGCGCCTTCGCCGCGACTGACTCGACTGATGCCCCCGGCGCCTCCGACACGCCCGGCGCAACCAGCACGCCCGCCGCGCCCGCTGCACCCGCTGCGACCGGCAGCGTCAGCGACACATCAGCGTTGCCCGGCATACAAACCTCGGCGCACATGAGCCAGTCGGCTTTCCCCTTGATGACAACCTGTGAACCGGGCGCAAGATTGCCGGGCGCGGTCAATGTTATCGGAAGATAAACGATGCCCTCGTAGCCATTGCCCGTCACGGTTCCCTGACTGTCCTTGATGATCGTGGGCACCGGCCATTGGATTTCGCCGGCCCGCCATCCATCGGGAAGCTCCCATGCAATCGAAGTCGGATAGCCCGTGCCCGCGTTGATCCAATACGTGTGCCAATGCGCCTCGTGTTCGAGCTTGAGCGCAACCATGACAGATTTTCCGGGCCGGATGTTTTCATCGAGCGCGACGAGCGAAGCCCTGACGTGCGATGCCGCCGGGAATGGAGCCGAGTGGCCGGGGGCGAACATCGCGAGAAACGCGCTGAACGCCGCGAGAAACATTGAGAAACGGCGAATGCGTGAAATGGAGATGTGACGAATACGGGAAAACATGACGTGTTTGTAATGGTGAACGCTCGCAGATTTTCCCCTGTTTGACGAGATGAGTATGCCGCGGGGGCGGGTCTTTTGATTTTTGGCGCTCCTTTTTATTGCACGCCGCGCCGTGATTCGTCTTTCTGCATGTCATTCGGGGGCCTTTAGCTCAACGGTTAGAGCAGGGGACTCATAATCCCTTGGTTGCGGGTTCGAATCCCGCAGGGCCCACCATGTTAGAAGACGACAAGACAGCTTCTATTTGTTGAATGTCAATGGTTTTTGCTACCATCAGGAAATCTTTCACAAGCGCCAAAAATGCCTCTGGTATGGCTGTTTTTGCGCTGTCAGGTGAACGTATTGGTGTATCCATTTTGCCCGTGTCACCTACCCACGGCAATTTGCGTATCTCACTGTAATAGGCATCTTTTGGAACGTCCGTGTAGATTTTTGCGGTCAAATTCGCATCGGAATGCCCTAAAAATTCCTGCGCGGCGCGTTGGTTTACGCCGTGCATCACGCCCATTGTCTGGAATGTTTTGCGGAAGGAATGAAAGTGCAATACGCGCCCCAAATCGTCTTTATGCACTATGCCCGCTTTCTTCATATCGGACATGAGCGTGTCCCATGTCGGCAGAGATTTGAACACGGGCGCGCTTTCTTTCGCGTTTGCGGGGCGATATGCGCGCAACTCGGCAGCGAGCGATGGATGCAGCGGCAATGCCCGTTTTTCGCGGTCTTTCATCGTGTCCTCGCGAAACAAAACATGCGGACGCTCACCTTCCAGATGCAAATCGCCCCAAACGAGCGCCTTTACCTCTTTCTTGCGCTGGCCCGTGTAGAGTATCGTCAAATACTTTGTGCGGCGTTTCGGCGCGGCGGCGAACAGGGCGCGCAGTTCGTCCATTGTGAACGCCCGCGAATCATGCACTTTTGCGCCTCGCGTATCCACTTTTCCAATGCGCGCGATCGGATTCGTGGCGATGCGTCCGATCCGGTGCAGCCAGTTGAGGAATGCATCAAACGCCGCCTGATACTCTTTGAGCGTCTTGGCCGCGAATGTCTGCTTTGCACGCCACTCGACAAACTTGTCGGCGCGGATGTCGCCGAGGCGCGTCCATTTCGTATCATGCAGAATCACGCCGATGCGATATTCCGTGTCGTCTGCGTGATGTTTGGTTTTTTTGCGGGCGCGGATGTCGGCGACGTATTCGGCGGCGAGTGTGCTTAACAGTTTGCTTGCGGCGGCGCGGTGAGCCTCGGGGCTGATAATCCCCTCCTCTTCCCTTTGCTTTTTGACGATGTGGTCTCGGAGGCGTTTGCGGGCGACAAGCTTGTCAGGGGTGCCGAGGGCGACAGTGCGGGGTTTGTCGCCGCGGGCAAGCGTGTAACGTCCATAATAAAGGCGGGAGCGTTTGCCGCGGCGGCGGGGGCGAAAAATATATTC
>JAISGL010000219.1 GCA_031263125.1 Opitutaceae bacterium
ATTCGCGGCGATAGCGGGCGGGGGTGGTTTGGTAGGCGGCGCGAAAGATGCGGTGGAATTGCGCGGGATTCTCGAAACCGCAATCGAGGGCGATGTCGGTCACCGAACGCGAACTCAGGCGCAACGCGTGCGTGGCGTAGCGCAGGCGTGCGGCGGTGACGAGTTGCGAGGGCGTTTTGCCAAGGTGGCGGCGGCAGGCGCGGGCGACGTGTTCATGGCAACGACCGGCCGCCTCGACCAGACCGGGCACGCCGCGTGAAAAAACGTCGCGCCCCTCGATGCGCAGAAGGGCGGTTTGCAACCAGTCCGGCACGCCGGCGGAGAACGGGACCGCAACGGTGCGTCGCAGCGCGTAGCTCCAAATGCCGAGAATCATGCGATCCAACTGCAAGGCCGAATGCTCGCGGGCGGCGAGTTCGCGCGCGGCCTCGTTGAGAAGCTCAAGCTCGGCGCGAGGCAGGAAGCAACGCGTCGGCGCGCCGTCGCGGGGGTAGAGGCGGGCAACCTCGGCGGGATAGTTCCGGCCCAGTCGCGCGAAGTTGGCGGGGGAGATGGAGAGATTGGTAAAGGCAAACCCGCCGCCGCCGCGACATGGGAGAAATTGATGGGCGTCGCGGGCGCGCAGCATATACAAAGCGCCGGCTTCGAGCCGTTCGCGAACGCCATTGAGCGGGTGTTCGCACACGCCCGCGGTAAGCCAGAAGATTTCCGGATAATCGTGCGTATGGTAGCCGGGCAGGCGGTTGCGGCCCCATGCCACCGTGGTCAGGTGATAATGAGGACCTTGCACGATGCGTTCGGCGAAGCGCAGAAGAAGAGGCTTTGGCATGGGAAAGCGGGAATGGGTGCGTGGAATTAAAAAATCAAATCACACAATAATAATGTCAATTGAAGTCACGACGCATCTGTTTTTTGCAAGTAATATGATCGCCCTATGAAAATCCTGTTTATTGGTGGCACCGGCAATATTTCCTCCGCCAGCGTGCGGCTGGCCGTCGCGCAAGGGCACGACGTTTATCTCTTCAATCGAGGCAGGCGAACGCCGGCCGACTTCGGCATCACGGGCGCGAAGGCGCTCGTCGGCGACATTCATGACGAATCCTCGGCGCGGGACGCGCTGGGCGGTCACACGTTCGACGTGGTGACCAACTTCATCGCGTTCAAGCCGTCCGACATCGAGCGCGACGTGCGCCTGTTCACGGGACGCTGCGCCCAGTATATTTTCATCAGTTCGGCCTCGGTTTACCAGAAGCCGCCGGCGCAGCCCTTTGTGACCGAATCCACCCCGCTCAAGAATCCGCACTGGGCCTACGCGCGCGACAAGATCGCCTGCGAAAACGCCTGCCTCGCGGCGTATCGTGAAAACAATTTCCCGCTCACGATCGTGCGCCCGTCGCTGACCTACCAGACGGTGATTCCGGTGGCGATGGGAAGCTGGACCGATTTCACCATCGTTGACCGGATGCGCCGCAGGCAGCCCGTGGTGGTGCATGGCGACGGCGCCAGCCTGTGGACGATCACGCACGCGGAGGATTTTGCGCTCGGGTTCAACGGTCTGTTCGGCAGCCAGCAGGCGCTGGGCGAGGCGTTTCACATCACCTCCGACGAAGTGCTCACATGGAACCAAATCTACGATGCGGTCGGCATCGCGGCCGGCGCGGGCGCGCCGGAAAAAATCCATGTGCCCTCGGCCTTCATCGCAAAATTGGTGCCCGGATTGGAAGGCGCTCTTCTCGGCGACAAGGCGGTGAGCGCGATCATGGACAACACGAAAATCAAACGCGTGGTGCCGCAGTTCCGCCCGGCGATTTCGTTCCAGGCGGGCATCGCCCGGACGATCCGGTGGTTTGAGGCCAAGCCTGGTCGCATGGTCATCAACGCCGCGGCCAACGCCATGCTCGACGGCATCATCGCCGCCTACAAGCCGGTGTTCGATGCGCTCAAGCCGCTCTGAATTTTTCCCCCGCAAAAAATCCTCCATCATTCCCATGAAAAAACTCAATCTCGCGATCTTCGGCTGCGGCGACTTCCTGCGCTGGCAGGCCGATGCCATCAAAAAATCCACCCGCGTCAATGTCGCCGCGCTCTTCGATCCCGACGGGGCGCGGGCGCGGAAATACGCCGGACAACTCGGCGGAAAGCTCATCGTCAACGGCGATGATATTTTTGCCGATTCCTCCATTGATGCCGTCGCGCTCTTCGTGCCGCCGTGGATACGCAAGGGTCTCTTTCTAAAAGCCGCCGCCGCCGGCAAGCACGCGATTTGCACCAAGCCGTTCGGCTCCACCGCCGCGGAATGCGAGGAGATGCTCGCCGCCGCCGGCAAGGCGGGCATCAAGGCCGGCATCCTCTACGGCCGCTCGGCCGACGCTTGGTTTGAAACCGTGAAAGACCTCCTTGCCGACGGCCGCCACGGCAAACTCGCGCTTTACAGGCAGGACTGGATCCATGCGTATCCGCAGTGGAACAACTGGGCCACCGATCCCAAGAAAAACGGCGGTCCCTTCATGGACGCGATGATCCACAACCTCAACGCCGCCTGCTATCTCATGGGCAGACCCGTGGCGGGGAGCGCGTTTTTCTCCGACCGGCTCGCTCACCCCGACATGAAGTGCGCCGACACCGAGGCGATGATCGTCAACTTCGAGGGCGGCGGCGTGGCCAACCTCTTCATCACCTGGGCGGCCGACCTCGCCACGCACAGCCGCAAAGGCAACGACCGCGAGCACATCGACCTGTTCTACCTGGTGACCGACAAGGGATATCGCATCACCAGGGAGCGGAGCGAAAGCGGCCCGCTCATCGTGGTGTCGCGCGAGGGCAGGACGGAGAAACTGCCGTGTGCGCCGCTCGCCGCGACGCCTTATGACGCCTTCGCGGCGCATGTCGACGGCGGGACTTTCCCCCGCGTCATGGCCACCCTGGCCGAGGCTACCCGCGACATCACGCTGGTGCGTCGTGGCCGGCCCCGCGGGATGATTTCGGAAAAAACAGAAACCAGTCATTCAGGGGAAATTTGAACAATGAAAAATCTAAAAAATATCTTCATCCTGTGCATTTTTCCTGGCGCCGTTTACGCATCGGCGTCGGGGCCGTTCATCATCACCGCCAATCACGACTGGTCGCCCTACGCCCATTCCGTCGAGGTTGCTCCCGGCGGCGTGTTTGACTTTTTCCATCTCCTGGATGCCCCCGCGGGCAAATACGGCGCGCTTCGCGCCACGCCGGACGGCCATTTCGAGTTCGAAAACCGTCCCGGCGTCCGCGTCCGCTTCTGGGGCGTCAACCTGCTCTACACCGCCAATTTCCTGGAGCGTGACGAAGCCGACCGGCTGGCCGATCGCCTGGCCCGCTCCGGTTACAACACCGTCCGTCTCCATTTTTTCGATACGGATCTGGTCCGGCCTTCGCTGGCCAGGGGAGGCAATTCCTGGGATCTGGATCCGGTGATGCTCGACAAGCTCGACTACCTTTTCGCCGCGTTGAAAAAGCGCGGCATCTATCTCAACATCGACCTGTTCTGTATCCGCCGCTTTAGCGTCGGGGAGATGGCCGATTTTGGCTTCGGGCCGGAAGACAAATTTGTGATGGATCCCTTCAAGGGCCTCATCCCCGTCTCCTCATCCGCTTTCCAGTCTTGGGCGCGCTATGCAAAAAATCTCCTCACGCACAGGAATCCCTGCACCGGCCTCACGTGGGCCGAGGATCCTGCACTCATCGGTATCTGTCCAGTCAACGAGGATGCCTTGCAAAACCGCATCAGTCATCCTGTGGTGCTTGAGCTTCACAAAAAAGATTTTGTTGCCTCCGGGGCCGGCCCGGCGGGCGAAGCGGGCAAGCGGAGTTCCCCCGCGTGGAACCGTTTCATTTATGAAAGCCAGGCGCGCTCCGACGCCCGTATTTTCAAGTTCCTCCGCTCCCTCGGCACCAAGGCGTTGCTCACCGGTGCCAACTACGGCTGGACGGAGGGCCTTTCATTCGTCCGCGAACATTACGACTACGTGGACAATCACCAGTATTGGGACCATCCCAAGTTTCCCGGCAAACCCTGGCAAGCGCCCTTCGCTTTCAACCAGAAGAGCGCCTTGGCCGAGAACGCCGCGCTGCCCCGCAACATCATGCCCACCCGCATGCTGGGCCGTCCCTTCACCGTGACGGAATTCAACTTCTGCCGTCCGAACCAATACCGGTCCGAACTCGCCATCCTCATGCCCGCCTATGCCAGTCTGCAGGACTGGGACGCGCTGTATAACAACCAATACGCCAGCACCCGTGAAATGGCCCTGAAGGGCGGCGTCGAAAACTACTTCGCCTTGGCCACCGACCCCATCGGTATGATCGGATCCCGCGTCGGCTGCCTGATTTTTCAACGCGGGGACATCGCCCCGGCGTCCCGCGTCATCGCCTGGGCCAGCCGGACGGAAGAGGCCTACCAAGAGCTTTGGCGTCGCGTCCCGATGAGCTTCTCGCCGCTCGGCCTGGTGTCGCGCATTGGCACCGCGGTTGGAGAACCCGATCAGGTCCTGAAGCAAAACAAAGTGCCCGGTCTGCAACTCGCCGCCGTGGTGACCAGTGACGACTCCTCCACGCTGGGAAAAGTCCCGGACGGAGTTTATCTGGCCAGTGAGGATCTTGCGGCCCGCCTGCAACGGAATGCCGTGATTCCAGTCGGTTCCATCAGCGGCGATGAAACAAAATTCACCAGCGATACCGGCCAGATCGAACTCGACACCGCAAGGCAAACGCTCCGGGTCGTCACCCCGCGTAGCGAACTCTTTGTGCTGGAGCCAGACACGCGGGCGGAAGGCGGACGGGTGTCGGTCGCCAATGGCGGGACGCGTGGAGTGGTTTCGGTCGTCACCCTCGAAGCGGATGAGGATTTCACTCTGGCCACGGCCCGGCGGATTTTGATCACTCACCTGACCGACGTGCTGCCCGAAGGCATGGAGTTTGAAAGCGCCGATCGCAAACTTCTCAAGAACTGGGGGAAAGGCCCCCACCTCGTCCTGCGCGGAGAAGCCACGCTGGAACTGCAACTGCCCGAAGGCGAGTGGAAGGCTTGGGCGGTGGACGCCACCGGCGCCCGCGTCCGTGAAGTCCCTTTGGCCAAGTCCGGGGATGTCCAGACCCTCCGCCTGTCCACCGTCACGGAAGAAGGCGCCCAACTGGCCTACGAACTGAAACGCTGAACGGAAGAGAGCGGCGGCAGGCGGGTTCACGACGACGCTGCGCGACCGCCGCGCGCATCCCGGAGCCGCGCCGCTTTCTGTTCGTTTGCTGGAAGATCAGGTGAACTCCAGCGGATGAAGAGGAAGCATTGGACGGAGGGGATGTGAGCGAGGAGTTTTCCGGCGTCGAGCGATGCCGCGCCTTCGCCGGCCAATTTTTGGGCCGGCCCCTCGCAGGGGATTTCGAGCGCGGCGGGCAAATCGATGACGGTGTTTTCGTCAGGCGTGAGTTCGCGAAAAAGGAGCGCGTAGAGACTGCGCGGGCCGCTGTCGTTTGGTTCGGCCAGCGAGACAAAGCCCGTCCATGAAAACCCGTTGGGGGCCTGTCCGATCGGGAAAACCGCGCCGTCCTGGAACGGCTCGCGGTGTTTTTTCCAAATGGCGATGAGCGGGCGCCAGCGCATGATTATCCATGCCGGGACGTGACTCAAGTTGAGCCATGCCAACGGCGCGGCGGGCATGGTGATGGCAAACAAATATTCGGGCGGATAGGCCGAGGGACGCAGCGGATCGCCGGCGTAGTCGGCATCGTTGCGCGCGGGGTTGAGAAACTCGACGCGGAGGCGCTTCGGGCGCACATGATGCGCCAGACTCCAGAGCGCGCGCAGCGTCTGGTGCGGATGGTAATTGCCTTCCTCGGTGTAGCGGTTTTCGAGAAACAGTTCTCCGCCGCCGGGACGACCCCAGTAGGTCGGACGGTTTTCGGCGGTGGCATCGAAATCGAAAAAGATCGCCCCGCCACTCTCCTTCAGCACGTGGTCACACAGGGCGTGAAAACGCGTTTCTGCGAGGCGCGTGTGGAGCTTGAGGGCATCGAGTTTGAAAAACGCGATGTGATGTTCGCGCCAGAGTGCCAGGATTTGCGCCGCGTCTTTTTCCCAGTTGGCGAGATCATTCGTCGAGTCGGGCGCAAACCAGAGGCCGGGACGCACACCGGCGGCGTCCGCGGCGGCGACAAGCGGCGCGAGTCCGCGCGGGAAACGTGTCGCATGCACATCCCAGAAATGCGGATCGGCGTCCCAGAAACCGTTCCACACACCACCGCTGGAGACGGTGTTGACGGTTGCGCCCTGCTGCCAGCCGTCGTCAATTTGCACGACTTCGACACCGAGGTCGCGCGCGACGGCGATTTCATCAAGGACAAATTTTTCCGACAGGTGCGTCGCGCCGCAACGATCCCCCCAGGTGTTGGAAAGCAGAAAAGCAGGGTGCCCGCCGCCAGATTGATAGAACGCGCGTTGCAAATCATGCAGCGCAAGCGTCGCACCGGCGCGGCCTCCCGTGTAGGCGACGCGGGCGAGCGCGTAACCGGCGGGACAGGCGGTCGCGGTGAGCTTGCCGTGTTGAAAGGCGAGCAGGAAATCGAAGACGGGACTCCAGCGTTTGCGCACGCGGTGCAGCGGAGCCATGAGCAGCCAGAAAAAACCTTCGCCATCACGGGAGGCGGCGTCCTCGATGCAGACGAGATTGGTCTGGAGCGGCAGGCAACGCTCGCCGGATTGCATGAGGTATTCGCGCTCGAAGACGAGGTTGCCGTGGTGGTCGGTCTGATCGATGAACTGGATGTCGCGCACGACGAGGTGCCGCGGATAAAATCCAAAAAATGGATGCGCAATGGCGGGCGGAGTGACGAAGGTCTGGCCGTTGGGTTTGATAAAAATGCGGCCGGCATGCGATGAAGGTGAATTCGGATCGGCGGCGGATGACTCGATCTCGCGAAGGGCAGTGTCAGTTTCCGGGCCGGCAAGCTGATGGATGGAACCGGCGATTTGCGGATGAAGGCGAAAGGTGTGCAGCCGGTGTCCGCCTTCGGAATCGGTGATGCGCAATTCCGCGACGAGCACAAAATCAGCAGGGCGGGTGGCGAGGTGTGATGAGGCGGCGGGGTGTGGCGAGGTGCTGAAAGTGATCGTCCATGTGCGCGTATCGGCGGGAAGGTCCGCTGGCGCACAGACGGGCGCATCATGCGGACCCGGTTTGGGTGGTGTTTGGGAAGAAATCCACTCGGGACCGCCAGTGCGATGGAAGGAGGCGAGCCGCAGGCCCCCGTCGGGAGTGGCGCGCCATAGCTCGCGGAATAACGCGTTTTCGAGCGTGAGTTCGTTGTTTTGCCAGAACGCAGTGCAAGGAGATGAGGGAGCAGGCATGGGTGTGATAATAATCAAAGTGGGCAACGCATCACAAACCCACATCACAAACCACTTGGTTCCATTGATGCGGGGGTTTTGCTGACCGGCATTCATTTTGTCGCGGCCAGGGAAACGCGCGTGGTCAGGACGAGGGTCTTGACCGGGCAATCGGTGGCGAAAACGACGGTGGCGTGGCTGGTGGTTTGGCCCGGCTTGAGCGTGGCGTCGGGCATTGGCTCGACGGAGACATGGAGTTTTTCGCCGGACTCATAATCGAGCACGATGTCGGCGACCCGCGCGCGCCCGGGAGTGGCGAGGTCAGCCCCGGCATCGGAAGACACACCGAGATGCCAGCGGAAGAGCACCACGTCGGCCGTCTCCAATTCCACCTCGTCACGAATGGTCGCACCGACTGCGTCCCATGTGACGGAGCGCACCCAGCGTTTCAGGCCGGCGTAGCAGCCGGAGGCGTTGACCGACACATCGCCACCTTTTTCATCGAGGCGCCGGATGGTCATGGGCGCGGCGCGGTGCGCGGGGTCGAGAATCTGGCCGGCGCCGTCGGCGAGGATTTTGGCGGTGAGTGTGTCCGGCGCATAAGAGCCGACCTGAAGGACATTGTGGCCGGCGACGCTTTTGAAATAGTTGGCGTGCCCGGCGATGCCGTAGGAGGCAAGACCGGCCTCGATGAGCACGGGGCGGCCTCGAATAATGAGATTCACGTGGCCGCGATCCTGGTGGTCGTGCGCGTCGGTTTCGTGCCCGCCTCGCATCCAAAAACCGGATACGCGATTTTTCGGGCCGCGCGCATAGGCGTCGGGGCTTTCCACCCAGTTGACACGCGTGGCGACCGGCCAGGCGGCAAAGAGCGCGGGCGGCCGGCCTTTCGCCGGATCGAGTTGCGAGGCGCGAAACATGGGCAGGCTGGCCGGGGCGTCCGGTTGCGGCGGACGATGCCGGAGCATCCAGATGGCGCCAGCATCGTCGAGGTCAGCGGCGAGTCTGGCCACGACATCCCAGGCAAAGTCGGTGTTGTTGGCATCGAATGCATTGATGATAAAACCGCCGGGCTGGCGATGTTGCAGATACCACGCGGGAAAGGCGCGCAGCCACGGATGGTTGATGAGGCGGTTGTCGCCGTGCGCGCGCGCGGCGAGCGCGACGGCAAGCAGGCTTTCATGCGTGATGCCGCTGTAGAGCATGCCCTCGACGCACTCGCCCTGCGAGCCTTGGGCATCGAGTGAGCGGGTGAGTCCGGCGATGGCGAATTCGTAGTCATCGCGATGCTTGTCGAGGCCGTTGAAAAGGCTGGCGAGCGCGAGCGCCTCAAGCGGGAGCACCCACTGGTTGGACGACGCGGCCTCGATGCGGGAAAACCAGTTTCGTTTCAATCGCCAGTCGTCACGGATGCCGCTGATCTCGTCCTCGAAACGCGCCTCGAGCGCGGCGCGCAGCTCCGGCGTGAGACCGCCTTCGGGAAGTTCATTGACCGCCTCGACGATGGCGCGCACAGCCCAACCGGTGCCGAGCCATGCGCTGCGGGTGGCGGAGCCGCCGGCCCAGCCGGCGCGCTGGAGCGGCGCCCAGGTGGCAAGCTCGGCCAGTTGCCCGCGCACATAGGCGAGCAACTCCGGGTCGCCGGACATGCGCGCGGCGGCGGCGACCGCCGGCAGGAAGTGGGCGAAATCGCGCGCGGCCTCGGAGTCGCCCAACGACAGCGCAAAACGTTCCCACTCGGCATCGCTGCGCTGCGCCATGTGCGCGGGTTTCTCGCGATACTTCATGCGGAATTTCGGGTTGGCCTTGAGTTCCGCGAACGTATGCGGGCGACGGATGATGCCGCGTTCGGCGGCTGCCGCGCGGACGGCGGCAAGGAAATCGGCTTCCGCGATGGCGGCGGGGCCGGCGAACCCGATACTCGCGGCGCCGACGGCAGTGACTGCGGCGAGGAGACCGGAAAGCACCCGGAAAAAAAGCCGGGCGCCAGGATGGCGAAGCGGAGAGTGCATGTGCGGGGATTTTTTCAGCAAGAATCATAACCCTGCCACAAATACAATTTATGCTTACATAAGGTATCGGACAAGGGGATGGCTTGCGCGCGTTGTCTTATGTAAAACAGGGTCGCGCTTTCGTCTTTTGCCCAACAGGCGATGTTTATACTTAAAAAATATTTTCCAGGTCACATAAAAATGAAACGACTTATATTATCACTGGGCATGCTCTTGCCCGCGATGCTTCCCGCCGCCGTCGCCCCCGATCTGGCTGACCGGGTCAATGTGCTCATCGGCACAACCGGGCCGCACAAGTCAAATTACGGCGGCGTCTGCCCTTGGGTGTCGCCGCCCTTCGCAATGACACAGTGGACACCGATGACCCAGGAAAACGGAATCAGCGCGCTGCCCTACCGCCACGAACAACGCACCCTCGCCGGCTTCATGGGCACGCATCAACCCACCGTGTGGATGTCGGATTATGGTTTTATCACAATCATGCCGCAAGTCGGCGCGCCAAGGGTGCTTTTTGATGAGCGCGGCGCGCCCATGAAAGACGGAACCGAGGATGCGCGACCCTATTATTATTCAATACAAACCGGGAGAACGGAGGCCGACACCATCCGCACCGAAATCGCGGCCACCTCGCGCTGCTCCCTGTTCCGCTTCAGCTATCCCGATACGGACGCCGCGCGCCTGTTTGTGGAAATAAGCCGCGTGCCCGGCCACGAAGGCTGGCTGCGCGTTTCCGACGACGGCAGGGAAATCACCGGCTATAATCCCGGACGCCACAATCACCACAGAGGCCGGCCCATGGGACCCGCGCTTGAAAAGTTCAAAGGCTATTATGTCATACAATTTGAAACACCATTCACTTCGGCACAGACATGGAAATCCGCCAACAATCCCGGCAAACAGCAGGTCTGTTTTTTTGCCGGCAGGGAAGTAACGGGTGAACGCGCGGGCGCCATCGTGACGTTTCCGGCAAGCAACGGCACGCCCGTCAGGGTTCGCATAGGCTCCTCGTTCATCAGCATCGGGCAGGCACGCGAAAATCTGCGCCGTGAAATACCCGGCTGGGACTTCGACTGTGTGGTGCGGAAAACAAAACAGGAGTGGAATGACGCGCTCGGCCGCGTGCTCGCCGAAGGCGGCGCCGATGACGAACAGGTGTTGTTCTACACGGCGATGTATCACACGCTGATGTTTCCGCGCCGTTTCGACGAATACGGAAAATATTACAGCCCTTTCGATGAAAAAATACACAAGGGAGTCTCGTATAATGATTACTCGCTCTGGGACACCTTTCGCGCGCTGCACCCGCTGCTGACGCTCACCGCGCCGGAGCATGTGTCGCCCATGGTGCAATCGCTCGTGCAGATGTATGAGGAGGGAGGCTGGATGCCCAAGTGGCCGAACCCAACCTATACAAACATCATGATAGGCACGCCCGCCGACCCGGTCGTGGCCGACGCGTATGCAAAAGGATTCCGGGATTTCGACGTGGAAAAAGCCTACGAGGCAATTTATAAAAACGCGATGACACCGCCCGACGGCGACACGGACAAACGCTGGGCCGACCGCGCGGCATGGACCTCCTATGAAGCCCGCGCGGGACTGACATATTACAAGGAACTTGGCTATGTTCCAGTGGACAAGACAAACGAATCCGTCTCCAACACGCTCGAATACGCCTATGAGGACTGGTGTGTCGCACAAATGGCAAAAGACCTGGGCAGGGAAAAGGATCACGGGTTTTTCATGCAACGTTCGAAAAGCTACCGCAATTTATACAATCCCAAGACCGGTTTCATGCAGGCGCGCCTGGCAAACGGCGCCTTTTTCGAAGGCGACCCGAAGGAATACCGCGCCTTTACCGAGGGCAGCCCGTGGACATATTTGTTTTGCGTGATGCACGACATCCCGGGCCTGCTCGAATTGATGGGGCGGGAGGAGTTCATCTCGAAACTCGACGGGAATTTCAGCGGCGGCCACTTTGCCCATGACAATGAGCCGGAAAACCACTATCCGTATCTTTACGCATGGGTGGGGCAGCCGGAAAAAACACAGCGCATCGTGACCGATATCATGACAAAATACTTCCGCGCGACACCCGACGGCATGGAGGGCAACGACGATTGCGGCCAGATGTCGGCGCTGTACGTTTTCACGGCGCTCGGCTTCTATCCGGTGACTCCGGCGTCAGGCGAATATGTGATCGGACGCCCGTTCTTTAAAAAGAGCACGCTCAATATAACATTCCCCCAAAAGGCAACCTTCACCGTGCTTGCGCGCAACCTCGCGCCCGGAAATATTTATGTGAAGTCAGTCAAGCTGAACGGCAGGCCGGTTGAAGGTCTGTTCCTGAAGCACGCCGACATCGTCAGGGGAGGCGTGTTGGAATTCGAAATGACCGCCACACCCCGGTAGCCAGCCGGTTTCATATCAGAAAGTGATGTTACGCGGCGGGCTGGCTAGAACGGCGGCACGGGCGGGACGGCGGACGGGACAGGCCACCGTCTTGTTCGCGGAGGGGGCATCGTTTCAGACACCGGAGCATCCCTCCGGCTTGCTCCGGCGGCCTCGGCGAGACCGCCCTATCAAAATCTCCCGGCTGCGTAACATCAGTTAAAAAGTGGATACGCCTGTTTATTCATGGATGCACCGGACGTTTTTGTTTGCCGCCACCCTTCTATTTTTTCACATGCGGCAGCAGCGTTTTGCCGTGCCGCCATTCGCCCGGCACAAGGGTTTCGCAGGCGACCTCGGGCAGCCCTTTGCGCTGGTTTTGTATCATCGATACCAATTGTTCCGCCGCTTGCGCGCCGATCAACCGCTTGTGCTTCCAGATGCCGGCCCAGTCCTCGCAATCGCCGTCGAGCGAGAGATGCGCGACCCCGATTTCACGCGGCACCCGAAATCCGAAATCCCTTACGCTTGCCAGCACCTTGCTATGATGGGCGAGCACCACGTCCGGCTTTGTCCGGTCAAGCCACGCCTTGAGTATTCCGGGATCAAAGAGTTTGTAGCCGCAATACGGCACGCGCTCCCGCGCGGGGATGCCCGACTGAAAATATAAAAGTCCCGCAATATACTTGTGGCGCGAACGCTGCTGCTCCTGATTTTGCAAAAACAACCCGATGCGCCGGTAGCCTATGCGCCGCAGCACCTTGAGGGCGACTTGTATATTGTGATAATAATCCGCCTCCACGCGGTGCAGGTGCGGCGCGAGGACGGCGGTTTCAAGCGAGACACTGGAAAAATGCCTCCATTCGAGTCGCAAGCGCGGGACATACGGCAACACCGACGGGCAGACGATCACTCCGCGTATGCCGCGATTCTCAAGAATCGACGACATGCGCCGGTCGGTCATGCCCGGCTCGCGCAGCCAGAAATCGTCGAGCTTGTAGCCGAGTTCCATGCAGCGTTCGGCGGCGCCTTCCCGATAGGGAGCGAGCCAGGTGTATTCGGAATACGCATGGGCATTCAGGTTGCCATTGAGCCAGGCCACAGGCTCCAATGTTTTGAATTTGGTGTCCCTCACGCGTGTCATGGCGGCGGCCATTCTCGGGTCTGGCGAATAGCCAAGTTCCCTGGCAACCGCCCAGATGCGCTCGGCAGTTTCTTTTTTGACACGCGGCGAATGGCGCAGCGCACATGAGACGGACATGCGCGAGAGGCCGACTCGTTCCGCAATATCTCGAAGGGTGACAGGAGGACGGGGAGGAGGCATGGCGCATGAATGAACTTGAAGGAACCATAGGAAAACATGCCATTTGGTTTACGTAAACACAATTCCGCCAGACATCGTGAAAACGGGTGTGTTTGCGAAAAGTAGCTACGGCGAAGCCGTTGCCTATTGAAGCCCAAGGCTGGCGACAATGTCGCCTGCCTTGGGTAATCCGATAATAATCACACAACCCCAACGGGGTTGCCTGATAACATTGCCATAAATCACCCGCGGTCCGGCAGTTCAATGGTTCAATCCCAGGCAACCTCTTCGAGGTTGTGACAATCTTCTCCCCTTTTCCCAGGGTAGCGGCTGCGTCGCAACCCTGGGCTTTATTGGGAAACGGCTTCGCCGTTTTTGCACCCTTCGACGCGGCAGCACCCAATCATTTCCGCCTCGATCTTCATGGTGGCGCCGGGCGCGGCGATGGGGATGATATTGCCGGGGATTTTTCGTCCGTCGATCTTCAGACTCTTGATGCCTTTGCTGCGCGCGTCCGGGTTTTTAACCGTGATATGATAAGTCGCGCCGCGGTACCGGCGGGTGATGCTGAAGCCGGGCCAATTTTTCGGGATGCACGGGTCGAGACGCAGGCCGTCGTAGCCGGGCTGGATGCCGAAAATGCCTTGGGAAACGGTGACAAATGTCCACGCGGCGGTGCCGGTGAGCCAGGAGTTTTTCGCCTCGCCGGGCGTGGCGGCGTCGCGGCCCGCGATCATCTGCGCATAGACATAGGGTTCGCAGCGGTAGGTTTCGATTTGCGACTCCTTCGCGGCGGGGCAGATGCTGAGATAATATTCAAACGCGCGGTCGCCCTCGCCGAGCTGGCACCAGCCGAGATGCACCCAAGTGTTGTTGTGACAGAAAATGCCGGCGTTTTCCTTGTAGCCGGGCGGGTAGCTGGAGACTTCGCCGAGATTAAGATGATAGGTCGCGTAGGCGGGTTGTTGCAGGATGATTCCATCCGGCGTGTAGAGGTGTTTATGCACGCTTTCGAGGGCCTGGCGCGCGCGGCCATTGCCGGCTCCCGCGCCGCCGAGTACACACCATGCCTGGCTTTCGATAAAGATTTTGCCTTCGTCGCAGACTTTGGAACCGACGGGTTTGCCGGCGGCGTCGAAGGCACGGAGATACCACTCGCCGTCCCAGGCGTGCGTCTCGACCGCGTCGAGCATTTCGGCGTGGTGTTGCGTGATGCGCATGGCGTCGGCGGCGCGGCCAAGCCAGCGGTAAAGTTCCGCCAACTCGCGCGTGGCGTGGAGAAACAATCCCGCGATCATGACGGACTCGGCGATGGAGCCTTTCACGTCGCCCGCGCATTGGAAGGATTCGTTCGGCTCGGTGGAAAAGCAGTTGAGGTTGAGGCAGTCGTTCCAATCGGCGTGGCCGATGAGCGGCAGGCCGTGCGGGCCGCGTTGTTTCATCGTGCAGGCGATGCTGGTTTCGAGATGGTGGAGGAGATTTTCCGTGCCGCCGGGGCTGTCGGCGTAGCCCGCGGGGGCGTCGAGGATGGCGCGGTCGCCGGTCTCTTTAATATAAGCGCAGGTGCTCAGAATGAGCCAGAGATGGTCGTCATAAAAATCGCCGCCGATCTCGGCATTTCCTTTTTTGGTGAGGGGTTGATATTGGTGATAACAGGTCCCGTCTGAAAGCTGGGAGGCGGCGATGTCGAGGATGCGCTGGCGCGCGCGGTCGGGCAGCATGTGTACAAAGCCGAGAATATCCTGATTGCTGTCGCGAAACCCCATGCCGCGACCGATGCCGGTCTCGAACATGCTCGCGGAACGCGAGAGATTAAAGGTGGCCATGCACTGGTATTGGTTCCAGGTGTTTGCCATGCGGGCGGCGATGGGGTCGGGGCTTTGCGTGACCTGAAAAGTGGAGAGGTGCGAGGTCCAGGTGGCGTTGAGCCGGGCAAAGGCGTCATCAACCGCGGTGATATTTTTATATTTCGCCATGAGGGCGCGGCCCTTGGTTTTGTTGATGATGCCGGGCGCGGCGAATTTCGGATTTTCGGCGCGGCTTTCGCCTTGGTCAACATAGGCGAGCACGAACGCAAACTCGCGCGATTCGCCGGGCTGGAGATCGAGTTCGATGAAGTGCGAGCCGACGGGGTTCCAGCCGTGCGCGATGCTGTTGCGGGCGGCCCCGGCAAGGACGGCTTGCGGTTCGTGGAGGCCGTTATGCACGCCGGCAAAGGCATCGCGGCAGGTATCGTATCCGGAAATCGGATGCGTACAGCCGAAGAGCGTGTAATGGCTGCGGCGTTCGCGATATTCTGTCTTGTGATAAATGGCGCCGTCGGAGGATTCGACCTCCACTTCGCCAATGGAATAAGTGCGCTGGTAATTGGTCATGTCGTTGAGCGCCTCGAACAGGCAGAATTCGACAAAGGAAAACATCTGGATGCGGCGGGCGGCGGCGCCGGTGTTGCGGAGGGTGACGCGCCAGATTTCGAGGGTTTCGCCGGGCGGGATGAAAAAGAGCATTTCGGTGGAGATGCCCCGGCGCGCGCCGGTAATGCGCGTGTAGCCGATGCCGTGGCGGCACTCGTAAAAGTCGAGCGGGGTTTTGACGGGTTTCCATCCGGGATTCCACACATCGCCGGTCGCGGCGTCGCGAATATAGAGATAGCGTCCGCCTATATCCATGGGAATATTGTTGTAACGGTAGCGGGTGAGTCGGCGCAGCCTGGCGTCGCGCCAGAACGAATAGCCGCCGGCGGTGTTGGTACACAGGCCGAAAAAGTCGTCCTGCCCGAGGTAGTTGAGCCAGGGCAGCGGCGTGTCGGGACGCGTGATGACATATTCGCGGCGCGCGTCGTCAAAGTGACCGTGGGAAGAGGAGAGATGCGTATTCATGATTACAGGATGGAAAATATAAACGGCTAAGGTTACGGAAAATCTCAATGCCGGACACCGGCACGATATCCATACAGTCCGTAAAAGGTGACATAGGCGAAAGCGACCATCGGCACGATGAAGGAAACACCGATGCCGGCATGGTCGGCCACGAGACCCTGCAACGGCGGGAGTAGCGCGCCGCCGGCGATGGCCATCACGAGGAACGACGACGCCTGGCTCTTGAGCGCGCCAAGTCCGGCAATGGCCAGCGAGAAAATATTGCCCCACATCGCCGAGCAGAACAATCCGACGCCGAGGACAGCCCATCTGCCGATGCCGCCGCCCGCGGTCATGGCGGTGGCGAGCAAAATAATATTGATCGCGGCGCACGCGGCGAGCAGGCGCTGAGGCGAGGACGAAGTTGCAAAAAATATAACCGTCACCATAATCAATAATACGCCGCCATTCAGCGCCGCCTCCCCACCCCACGTCGCCCACAATACAATAAACGCAATCACCGGCGCCGCCAGCATCAGGCCGCGCTTCAAGGCCGGACGCATCCCGCCCAGCGAAAACGCCGCCATGAAACGCCCGATCATCAAGCCGCCCCAGAATATCGACAGATAACGGCTGGCCTCGCCGTGCGGCATCGCGCCGAGCGCGGGTGAGCCGAGAAAGCTCACAATCGCGCTGCCCACCGCGACCTCCGCGCCGACATACATGAATATGGCCAGGATGCCGAGCGTGACATGCGGGCGGCGCAGCACTCCAAGCCCGCGCTCGATTTTATCCCGGTTGGTGAAGGCGGGCAGGCGCGCGCATTTGAATAATATTGCGATTAGTATAAAAATAGCCGCGCAGCACAGGTAGGGGATTTTCACCGCGCCGGCGCCGTGCGCGCCAGGGCTGGCGAAGACCTTGAAGACCAGCCAGCCCGCAACCAGCGGCCCGATGGTGGTGCCGAAGGAATTGAAAGCCTGCGAGAGATTAAGGCGGCCCGACGCGGTGCGCTCGGGGCCGAGAATCGTGACATAGGGGTTGGCCGCAATTTGCAGCATGGCAAACCCGATGCCGACCACGAACAACGCGCCGAGAAACAGCGGATAGGAAACCGCCGTCGCCGCCGGATAAAACAACGCGCTGCCGAGCGCGGCTGCGAGCAGGCCGATGATGACGGCGTTTTTATAGCCGATGCGGTTGATGGGATCGCCCCAGAGCAGCGTCGCCATTATATACAAAGACGAACCAAACGCATACGCGCCGAAAAACGCGAGCTGCACCAGCATGGCCTGAAAATATGTGAGCGTGAACGCATCCTTGAAATGAGGGATGAGGATGTCGTTCCACACCGTCATGAAACCCCACATAAAAAACAGCACCGTCATGATGGCGAACGGGCCGCGGTGGGATCGTGATCCCGGCGGCATGCAGGTGACGGTAGTGGCGGAAGTGGCGGAATTTGGCATAGGATGCGGAAATAAGCGGATGCTGATTTTAATCGTCGTGAACGAGACTGGCGTGCCGGATTTAATTGCATGCGACGGGGAATCCTTGAAATGGAAAATCGTTCTTACATAACATTAACGGCTGCTCCCGGGGTAAAAAATACAAGTCGCCCGGCATTCGCAGTGAGGTGGCATGCCAGAAATCAGGCTTGCAACCTGCGCCACAATCGGCGTCAAAGCCCGGTTTCCGTTTGTCAAACAGAGCTTTCAGGTTCTTCGACGTTTTCAATGCAAGGAAGCCGTGAACGATTTTTCATTTGGCAGCTATAAGAAAAACTGTTCACAGCGGATACAATCGCTTCGTGGGAGAGTCCCGAAGGGACTCAATATAAATAACCGTGGGTGAAGGCGCATCGCGCCGGAACCCACGGACTGGCCAATAACACCCACGTCCCTGAAAGGGGCGAACTGGCGGACAGTCCCTGCGTGACAATCCCTGCACGAACAACCAGTTCGCCCCTTTCAGGGACGTGTGTGTTATATTCTGTTACCGTGGGTTGCGTCGCGTTGCTCCTCACCCACGGTTATTCACATTGAACCGCTTCGCGGCTCTCTCGCATCGTTTACTCGCATCACTCTTCAGCGTCCCGTTCACGGCTTCTTTGCATTGAAAACGTCGAAGAATCAGCTTTCATTTTCTATCTGCCAGCCAATCAAGGCATTGAAATTTTGTTCAGCCATTTTTCTTGAAGGACAACCCGTTGGGCGGGGTCAATCTCAACCTTTCCATTATTTAGCAACTGCACGGACAACCCATTCCAGTGCGTGCCTGAGACATAGATTCTTTCTCCAATCAGTGATTCTGTCAATATGACATGTGCGACTACAAATCTATCGGGGTCATTCAACAGCAACTTGATTTTATTCATTGTATTATTTTTTCCATGTTTCCGTTCATCCATGATTATCTTGAGAATTTCAAGAGCCGGCTCGCTTAACACAGGCTTCGGCCCCCCGTAGGTGCCATTCCATGAGACATCGCTATTTTTCAGCGCCGCCTGCATGTGCCTGTCTGATGAAAGGACGGTCCGGTCCGGGATCATGTCATTTGATTTCGGGAGCACCTGGCCGTCCTTTAATAATCTTTGGCGTAATTTATTATAATTTACCTTCTGCACGGAGACGCGGTCATCAATCGCCAGGGCGGCGGCGGTGGCGGCGGACTGACCAAAAATCATAAAGATCGGCTCCATGCGGATCGATCCGTAGGCGATGTGCGAGGCTGACATGCACACGGGCACGATGAGGTTTTCGCATTCGCCCTCGCGCGGGACAAGCGCGCGGTAACCGACGGGATAGGGAGGGAAGCCCTTCACCTGGACATCGCCCTCGTTGCGCACATGGCCGGTCGCGTCCACGTGGCGCCGGGTGTTGTGCGAGTCCATGGTATAGGCGGCCATGCCGATGGCGTCCGCCACAATCTCGCGGCCCTGGCAGTGGTGTTGCGTCATGACCAGCGCGCCCACCATGCGGCGTGCCTCGCGAATATATAATTGTCCGGGCCAGCCGCCGGTTTCGACAAACTCGTCCTTC
>JAISGL010000271.1 GCA_031263125.1 Opitutaceae bacterium
GGCCGCCTTTATCAAGCGTCACCCCGGAATCAAAATCGCCCGCGCGCTCGACGAAATTCTGGACGACCGCGAAGTCCGCCTCGTGACCACCGCCGCCATCCCCTGCGACCGCGGCCCAATCGGTTGCCGCGTCATGGACGCAGGCAAGGACTATTTCACCGACAAACCGCCCTTCACCACGCTCGAACAACTCGCACGCGCCAAAGAAACCGCCTCGCGCACCGGACGCAAATATATAGTTTATTACAGTGGACGCATTCACAGCGAAGCCGGCGTTTTTGCCACCGACCTCGTGCGTCAGGGAACCATCGGACGCGTAATACAAGTCCTCTGTCTCGCGCCGCACCGCATCAACATCCCCGCGCGTCCCGCCTGGTTTTTTGAACGCGAAAAATACGGCGGCATCCTCTGCGATCTCGGCGGTCACCAATTCGAACAATTCCTCACTTTTGCAAATGTCACCGACGCCACCGTGAACGACTCCGCCGTTGGCAATTTCGACAACCCCGCCCACCCCGGACTTGAAGATTTCGGCGAGGCGCAGGCAACCGCGCCCAATGGCGCGGGCATCCACATGCGAGTCGATTGGATGACGCCCGATGGCCTCGGCGCCTGGGGAGACGGGCGCGTCTTCATCCTCGGCACAAAAGGCTTCATCGAACTCCGCACCTATATTGATATCGCCCGCGAACGCACCGAAAATCATGTTTATATTGCCGACGAAAAAAGCGAACGCCATCTCAACGTCACCGGACAAACCGGATTCCCTTTTTTCGGACAACTCATCCTCGACAGCCTCAACCGCACCGAAAACGCCATGACGCAAGCCCACGCTTTCAAGGCCGCGGAACTCAGTCTCATCGCCCAAGCCAACGCCCGCCGGCTCACACCCTGAACATTTCATTTATACAATATAATTTATACAACCATGAATACAACAACGAATACAACGAGAAGGGATTTTATAAAAACAACATCAATGGGCGCGGTCACGCTGGGCTTGGGCGGCATCCTCCCGCAATTCAGCGCGGCGAGTTACGGACAAATCGCCGGCGCAAACAAACGCGTGCGCGTCGCCGTCATCGGCGTGAACAGCCGCGGCGGCGCGCTCGCCTCCAATTTCGCAAACCAGACGGATTTCGAAGTCGCCTGCATTTGCGACGTTGATACACGGGCTATTGCAAAATGCGCAAAGACCATCGGCGCCAAGACGAAAAAAACGCCGGAAACGCACCAAGACTTCCGCCGCGCTCTCGAAGACAAGGACATCGACGCGATCGTGATTGCGACGCCCGACCACTGGCACACACCCGCCGCACTGCTCGCGCTTCAAGCCGGCAAACACGTTTACCTCGAAAAACCCGTCAGTCATAATCCACACGAAGGCGAAATGCTCATCGAGGCCGCGAAAAGACACGGCAAGGTTGTCCAAATCGGCACGCAGCGTCGTTCGTGGCCCAACGTCGTCGAGGCGATCAGGCAGGTGCAATCCGGCGTCATCGGCAAAGTGCATTTCGGCAAAGGCTGGTATGCGAACAACCGCCCCTCCATCGGCAGGGGCAGGGTCGCCGCCGTCCCCGGATGGCTCGACTGGAATCTCTGGCAAGGCCCCGCGCCCCGCACCGCCTTCCGCGATAATATAATACACTACAACTGGCACTGGTTCTGGCATTGGGGCACGGCGGAATCGCTGAACAACGGCACGCACATGATCGACCTGCTCTGCTGGGGAATGAACCTGAAGTATCCGACAAAAGTAAGTTCGCTCGGCGGACGTTATTATTATCAGGACGATTGGGAAACTCCCGACACCCAAATCGCGACTTTCACTTTCGGCAACCGCGCCACGCTCACGTGGGAGGGACACAGTTGCAATCCGAAGCCCATCGAAGGCAGCTCGGCCGGTGTTATATTCTATGGTGACGCAGGCAGTTTATATATATCGGGGGGCAATGATTATAAAATATACGATCCGAAAGGCAAAGTGATCAAGCAGGTCAAAAACGAAGTTGCCATTGATCCCACCAATACGGTAAGTCCCGCGCAAAAATTGGACGCCATCCACATCCTGAATTTCCTGGATGGCATCAGGGACGGCGCCCCGCTCAACATGACCGTGGAAGCCGGCCACCAATGCACGCTGCTCATGCAGCTCGCCAACATATCCCTGCGCACCGGCACGACGCTCAACACCGACCCGTCAACCGGCCGCATATTGGGAAACCCCGAAGCCCAACGCCACTGGACTCGCGAATACGAACCGGGATGGGAACCTAAAATTTGATTAATTTTAATTACTGACTGATGTTACGCGGCGCCCTTGGGAGCGCGGGCATCTTTGCCCGCGATGAATTTTCGAGACACACCAAGCGGACGCACGGCGTTTCGCGGGCAGAGATGCCCGCGCTCCCAGGAACAGACTTTGCGTTGCCTCATCGCCATGGCGCCCGGACACGGGCAAATCATCGTCGAGGAAATGCGCCGCGAAGTTGCCGCATGGCAAACGCACCGCAACAATCGCGGCGCGCCGGTCAACTGGCGTTTCACCACTGACGACGCCCGTATCAAATTATCTTACATTCTGATGTTACATTTATACAAAATTATAGATGTCATGACGTGGCAGCCAAAACGTGTTGGCTGACGAGCTGACAAAGGAAAATTCGATATTTTCCAATAATATTGGGATTGCTGCGGGCAGCAGGTCAGTATTGGCAGCGGATAAGCGTTGGTTTGGCGGCTTACCAGTGCGCGTAGTCGCCTTTTTCGAGGGAGAGGGCGAAGGCGGTCAGGAGTTTTACGCAGCGTTCGACGTCCTCGATGTCCACGACTTCGCTCGGGGTGTGCATGTAGCGGAGCGGCACCGAAATCAGGCCCGTGGCCACGCCGGCGCGGCCCATTTGCACGGCGCGGGCGTCCGTGCCCGTCGGGCGCGGGTCGGCTTCGTGCTGGCAGGGGATGCCGAGCTTTTTGGCGCACTTGATGAGGCGGTCGTACACTTTCGGGTTGATGTTCGCGCCACGGCAGATGATCGGGCCGCCGCCGAGTTTGGTCTCGCCGTATTTGCGGTTGTCGCAATCGGGGTGGTCGGTCGCGTGGCCGACGTCGATGGCGATGGCGATGTGCGGGTTCACCGCGTAGGCGGCGGTGGTCGCGCCGCGCACGCCGATTTCCTCCTGCGTGGTGGCGACGGAGACGACTTTCGCGGCGAGTTTTTTCCTTTGTCCGGCGAGGCGTCGGATGACTTCGCCGACGGCGTAGGCGCCGACTTTGTTGTCGAAGGCGCGGGCGGCGCCGATGCTGCCGTGAAAAAGTTCGAACTCGTGATCGTAGGTCGCGCAGTCGCCGATGGAGACGCGTTCAAGGGCTTCTTTTTTGGAGCGGGCGCCGATGTCGATCCAGATTTCGTGAATCTCGGGGACTTTTTTGCGGGCGGCTTCGTCCATGAGGTGGATGGCGCGTTTGCCGGTGACGCCTTTCACGGGGCCGGCGGCGGTGTTGATGATCACGCGGCGTCCGGAGATGACGGTGCGGTCGTGTCCGCCGATGGTGTCGAAGTAGATGAAGCCGTCCTTGTTGATGTAGGTGATGATGAGGCCGAGTTCGTCCATGTGGCCGGCGAGCATGAGGACGGGGTCGCCGGAGGGATTGAGCGTGGCGAGGCGGTTGCCAAGGGCGTCCTTTTCGTAGGCGTCGGCGGAGGGTTTCACGTATGTGTCGTAGACCTTTTGGGCTTCGAACTCGTAGCCGGAGGGCGAGCGGGCGTGGAGCAGTTCGGTGAGAAATTCGGGCGCGGTGTATTTGGACATGATGTGTGAAGTTTGTGGTGGAGTTTGCCGGAAAGGGAGGGGAGCGCAAGACGGGTGTGTTTCGGAAATTTCCCAAAGACAAATCCTGGAAAAATCCGCGGCTCGCCTTGGGGTGGGATAACTGCATCGTGTCGCGAATGAGCAATCTCCGTTTTTCCGAACTCGGCTTGTCAGCCGAAATATTGAAGGCCGTTGACAGGATGGGTTTCGAGGAGGCGTCGCCCATCCAGACGGCCGCCATTCCGCCAATCATGGCGGGGGAGGATATCGTGGGGTTGTCCTCGACGGGGTCGGGCAAGACGGCGGCGTTCGCGATTCCGATGGTCGAGAAGGTCGATCCGAAGGTGCGCAAGGTGCAGGTTCTCGTGCTTTGTCCGACGCGCGAGCTGGCGGTGCAGGTCGCCGAGGAGGTGGCGAAGGTTTCGCTTTATAAGCGCGGGGTGCATGCGGCGCCGATTTTTGGCGGGCAGTCGTATGACCGGCAGTTTCGCGCGCTGGAGTCGGGCGTGCAGATCGTGATCGGCACGCCGGGGCGCGTGATCGACCACATGGAGCGGGGGACGTTGAGGCTGGATGCGTTGCGGATGCTGGTGCTCGACGAGGCGGACCGGATGCTCGACATGGGGTTTCGCGAGGATATCGAGCGCGTGCTGTCGCGGGCGCCGGCGGAGCACCAGACGTTGTTTTTCTCGGCGACGATGCCGCGGCAGATCGAGGAGTTGATTCGCAAATACAGCCGCAATCCGAGGCGCATCCACATCGAGGCGGTCGCGCAGAATGCGCCGAGGGTGGAGCAGGTTTATTTCGAGGTGGAGCGCCGCTCGAAGATCGAGGTGCTGGCGCGCATCATCGACATAAACGATTTCCGCTATGGCATCGTTTTTTGCAGCACGAAGGTGATGGTCGACGAACTCGACGGGCACTTGCACGCGCGCGGTTACGCGACGGAGCGGTTGCACGGCGACATCACGCAGGCGCAGCGCACGCGTGTGATGGAGAAATTCCGCCGGCGCGGGTTCGAGTTTTTGATTGCGACGGATGTCGCGGCGCGCGGGCTGGACGTGGACGATTTGGAGGTCGTGTTCAATTTTGATTTGCCAAACGACGCGGAGGATTACACGCACCGCATCGGGCGCACGGGGCGCGCGGGGAAGTCGGGGAAGGCGTTCACGTTTGTGTCGGGGCGCGAGCTTTATTCGCTGCAAAACATGATCCGTCACGGGAGGCTGAAAATCCGTCGCGAAAAAATCCCGTCGCTCGATCTGGTGGAGGAGGCGCGTGAGAATCAGTTTTTTGAAAAACTGCGCACCACGCTCGACGCGGGCGAGTATCGCAAACAGGAGCGGCTGATCGACCGTTTGCTGGAACAGGGCTACGCGAGCACGGATATCATCGCGGCGGTGATCCACCTGATGTTTGGCGGGGAAGGGGCGGGTGGTGCGGGCGGCGTGGGCGGCGTGGGTGGTGCGGGCGGCGTGGGCGGTGCGGGCGAGAAAAAGGAGGCGCTGCGGCTCGTGGAGCGGGTGGATCGGGCAGATCGGGCCGATCGGGCTGATCAGACAGCTCGGACAGAGCGGGCCGATCCCAAAAAACACCGCGCGAAAACACCGCGAGAGCCGCAGGCACCGCGTGAGCCGCAGGCGCCTCGTGCGGCGAAGCAGAAATACGACCGTCCGGCGCGCACGGGACGCGAGGCGGGGTTTGTGCCGTTGTTTTTCAGCGTGGGACGCAAGCAGCTTGTGACACCGGCGGATATCGTCGGGAAAATCGCGGGCGTGACGCGTCTGCCGGCGGATGTTGTCGGGGCGATTGATATTCACCAGCGGCACACGTTCGCGGACGTGCGCGAGGAGCATGCGGCGTTGATCATCGAAAAGGTGAACGGTATCCGCATGCGCGGCGAAGCAGTGCGCGTGACGCCGGCCAATCCGGCGCAGTTGGACGCGGAGTGACGCTGAGTGACGCGGAGTGCTGCAGTGTGACGCCAACGTCTGGATTATTTTGAATTTTATGCGGCAGGGCAGGGGCGTCGTTACGCGCTACGGGTGGAGGTCGAGGCGGACGTAGACGGGGCGGTGGTCGCTGGCTTCGCGCACGCCGGGGCCGTCGTAGATGTGGGCGACGCCGCCCGTCACGAATTTTTTCAGCGCGGGTGATACAAGGATGTGGTCGACGCGGGTGTAGGTGTCGCGCTTCTCATAAAAATGCGTCCAGACTTCGCCGCGCGAGTCGGTTGCGCGGAGGGCTTGGGTGATTTCGACGCGGCCTTGCTTGACGAGGCGTTGCAGCGGAGGGTTGGCGCGGATGTCGTTGAAATCGCCAAGGATCATGAAGCGCGCGTCGGGGTTGCCGGCGGGTTTGGGATAGACGAGGAGCACGCGGTCGCGCACGGCTTGCGCTTCGGCGAGGCGGCGCTGGACGGATTCGGGGTCGTCCTTGCGGTCGGTGAGGCGGCTTTTCAGGTGTACGATGAAGAGCGCGAGATCGCCGGCGCCGGTTTTGACATGCACTTCGAGGAGGCCGCGTTTCACGCGTTCGGTGGCGTCGAAATATTTGAAGGTGAGATCGGTGTGTTTGCGCACGGTCGTGAAGGGCCTGCGCGAGAGCACGGCGACGTGGCGGTCGGTGTCGGCGGCTTCGATGAGTTGCGCGTGCGGATAATCGACGCCTTCGGTTTTCAGGTCGCGCAGCAGTTCATTGAGGAAGGGTTGCGTGCCCATTTCCTGGAGCGCGAGGATGTCGGCGTCGAGCGCCTTGATGACGGCGCGCAACGCGGTTTTTTCCTTTTCGGTCTTGGGGTAGCCGCGCATGTAGATGCCTTCGACTATGCGGCCGGTCAGCGTGTAATTGGCGATGTTGTAGGTCGCGATTGTCAGTGGCGCGGAGAAAAGGGCTGAAGGCTGAAGGGCTGAAAGGCTGAAAAATAAAAACAGCACGATGGCAACGCAGGGTGGGGGAACGCGGGGGCAGGAAACGTGGGATGGAAAAACGCGAGGTGGGGAGTTGGTTTTCATGTGACTATCATGGGGTTTTCATGTGGCTGGCGGTGGAGCGCCGGGTGCTTATTTGCCGGCGCGGTTCAGCGCGTTTTCGCGTTCCACGATGGTCGGGTGCGAATAATAAAAACGGCTGAAAAGCGGGTGCGGCGTGAGGTTGGTGAGATTTTTTTGCGCGAGTTTGCGCAGCGCGGCGATGAGCGGCGCGGGACCGCCCATCGTTGCGCGCGCGAAGGCGTCGGCTTCGTATTCATGTTTGCGCGAAAAATAATTTCCGACGGGCGTGAGCCAGAACGTGACCAGGCCGCCCAGCAGCGTGAAGAGCAGCAGGGCGGGGGCGAGGTCGCCCGCGGCGAAGCCGAACGCCGGATTGAACCACGCGCTGTCCGCCAGCCACGCGATGAGCGCGAAGCCGCCGAGCATCATGAGCGATGCGACGGCGAGCATTTTGGGAATGTGGCCGCGCTTGTAGTGGCCGACTTCGTGCGCGAGCACGGCTTCGAGTTCGGCGGGCGTGAGTTGTCCGATGAGCGTGTCGAAAAGCACGATGCGGCGGAAGCGTCCGAAGCCGGTGAAAAACGCGTTCGAGTGTCCCGAGCGTTTGCTGCCGTCCATGACCTGGATCGTCGTCGCGTGGAAGCCCGTGCGTTCCGCCAGCGCGAGCAGGCGCGCGCGCAAATCGCCCTCGGGCAGCGGCGTGAGTTTGTTGAAGAGCGGCAGGATGAGTTTTGGGTAGAGCACGAGCATCAGCAGTTGAAAACCGAACACGAGCGCGAAGCCCCACACCCACCACCACGCGCCGATCCAATGCACGAGCGACAGCAACGCCCAGAGCAGCGGCACGCCGATGATGATCGAGATCAGCAGACCTTTGATTTTGTCGCTCACCCAGAGGCCCGGCGTGCTTTTGTTGAAACCGAAACGCGCCTCCAATTTGAACTGCCCCCACCAGTCGAGCGGCAGCGAGAGCACGCTCAGCGCGATGCCGGCGCCCAGCAGGAAAATCACCTGCGTCCACGTGCCCGCCAGAAACGTGTTCGCGAGCGCCGTCGTGATGCGCGCATAGGTCCACGGCAGCACGCCGCTGATAAAAATCGCCACCAGCACCGCCGCGTCCCACACCTGTTCCACGCGCCCGAACGCCGCCTTCGCCAGCGTGTAGGCGGTCGATTTTTGGTGCGTCTCCGCGTCCATGATCGCGCCCGCCGCCGCGGGAGGCGTGTTCGCGTGCCGCCGGACTTCGCGGCAGTTGAGCCGGCTGAGGCTGATTTCGGCGACGAGCCGGAGCGCGACGAGCGCAATGAGGATGATGAGAGCCGCCAAGCTGATGGTCATGATGGGAAATGCAGCGGTTTTTGCCGCAAACTGCGAGGTGAAAGCCTGCTGTTTTGCCTGATATTTTGTTAAATGCAGGCGCTTTGTTAATGACAGCCATTTTGTTAATGTCAGGCACACAGCGCGGCACACAGCGCGGCTCCGCCGCAACCGAAGTGGAATGCGAGCTGGCTCCATCCACAACCATCACAATAAAACGGTCTTTGTGCGCCGCTGACACGCGCGCCGGAAATTCACTCATCCGGGAACGTCTCCAGTTTTCGTGCTTGCGCAAAAGGGCTTCGCTTGCGAAGCCCTTCTGCTTTATCGGCGCCGTCGCACGATGCACAGCCGGACAAATGCACCGCGCGCATCGCGCCCGCGCCAACCAGACTTTTTCCAATCATGCCAGAAGACAAAGACAGCAACCAAAACCCGACCGAGCCTGACGGCAACGCCGCGCAGCCCGCCGCCGCAGCCCAATCCACCGCAGCCCAATCCGCCGCCACGCAGCCTGCTGCCACCACGCAGTCCGCCGCCGCCCAACCCGCCACTGCCGCCGCCAATGCCGCCACTGCCGCCGCCACTGCCACCACCGTCGCCGGCAAGGCCGCCAAGTCGGAACCCACGCCCGCGCCCCAGGCCGTGCCCGGCCCCGAGGCCGCTGCGAAAAATCAGGCCGCGCAATTCGCGGAACAACTCGCCGCCGCGAAAAAGGAGGCCGCCGACAACTACGACCACTACGTGCGCTCCGTCGCCGACCTCGAAAATTTCCGACGCCGCACGCTTCGCGAAAAAGACGAACTCCGCCACTACGCCGCCGGACGCGTGCTCGAGGACATGTTTCCCATCATCGAGGCCATCTCGCTCGGCATCGACGCCGCCAAAAAACCCGGCACCGACGTCGCGCACATCGTCGAGGGCATGGGCATGGTGCTCAACCAGCTCAAAACCACGCTCGGCAACCACGGCCTCAAGGAAATCAATCCCGCCCCCGGCGAAAAATTCGACCCGCACCAGGAAGACGCCATCGCCACGCAACCCAGCGCCGATGTCGCCGCCGACCACGTGCTGCAAGTCTTCCGCGCAGGCTACACGCTCAACGGACGCGTGCTGCGACCGGCGGCGGTCGTTGTTTCCAGCGGAGCGGAGCTGGCAACGACGAAATGAAAAATGAACAATGAACAATGAAGGATGTATAATGCCGAACCGGTGTTCCGGCGAACCGGCGAACTGGTGAACCGGCGAACCAGTGTTCCGACCGGCGGCGCATTTATCCATTCATCCAGACTCGCATTTATCCAGACTCGCATTCATCCAAGCTCGCATTGTTCATCAGCCTTTTTCCATTCTGCATTATCCATTATTCATTTTCACATTAGCCGCGCGCGGCGCGGCGCACACACATGGCCAAGGAAGATTATTACAGTTTGCTCGGCGTTGAAAAAAACGCCTCCGACGATGACCTGAAAAAGGCCTATCGCAAAAAAGCCGTCCAATACCACCCGGACAAAAATCCCGGAAACAAGGAGGCCGAGGAGATGTTCAAAAAAGTCTCCGAGGCCTACGAAGTGCTCAAGGACCCGCAGAAACGCGCCGCGTACGATCGCTACGGCCACGCCGCGTTTCAGCAAGGCGGCGGCGCCGGTCCCGGCGGCTTTGGCGGGGCGGGCGGCTTCGGCGGCTTCCACGACGCGCGCGACATTTTCAACGAAGTTTTCGGCGGCATGGGCGGCGGCATGGGCGGCGATGTGTTTGAAACCTTTTTCGGAGGCGGCGGACGCCGCGCGCACGACGACGGCAGCCGCGACGGCGCCGACTTGCGCTACGAACTGGAAATCACGCTTGAGGATGCCGCGAAGGGTATCGAAAAGGACATCACGTTTCGCAAAGCCATGCGCTGCGATCATTGCAATGGCACGGGCGCGGAACCCGGCTCGAAACGCGTCACGTGCCCCTCCTGTCGCGGCGCGGGACAGGTGCGGCGTTCGGGCGGCATTTTCACCTTCACGCAGACGTGCCCGACCTGCGGCGGCGCCGGCACGAAAATCGAAAAACCGTGCAGCGTCTGCCGGGGCGAAGGCCGCGTCGCCAAAAACACCATCGTGCATATGAAGATTCCGCCCGGTGTCGACACCGGCACGCGCCTGCGTTCGCACGGCAACGGCGAGGACGGCGTCAACGGCGGCTCCGCCGGCGATCTCTACGTCGACATCTCCGTGGCCGATCACGAAATCTTCCAGCGCCAGGGTGACGATTTGTTTTGCGAAATGCCGATCAAGTTCACGCTCGCCGCGCTCGGCGGCTCCATCGAGGTGCCCACGCTCTTTGGCAAAGGCTCGTTGAAAATCCCCGACGGCACGCAGACCGGAAAAATTTTCCGCATCAAAGGGCAGGGCATGCCCAACCTGCGCTACAAAAGCTCGCACGGCGACCTGCTCGTGCGCGTGCAAGTGGAAGTGCCCGTGTCGCTCAGCTCCGAGCAGCGCAAAAAACTCGAAGATTACGCCCGGGCGATGGGCGACCCGGTCGATCCCGGCTCAACGGGCTTTTTCGGCAAGGCGAAGCGGTTTTTTTGAGAAACGGCGGGACCTTCCCATTCCATCATTCCAATTTGCGAAAAGTTTTTGCCCGGAAAAAGTTTTGCCATTCACCCGCGTGTCCTGCATCCATCCAACTTCTCATTAATTCACGGCACCAAACACAAAAGCCGTTTTCCATATAGCTCACACTATTCCATCCGCATGAAATTGAAACACCTCCTCATCGTTCCCGCGCTGGCGCTTGCATTTGTTGCAGGTCTCCGCGCGCAACCCGCGACGACCGCTCCGGCCGCCGCCCCTGAAGCCGCCGCACCCGCGACGCCCGCCGAACCCGCCGAACCCGTGCAGCAATTCACGGATGAGCAGATTTTTGAAATGCTCGGCTGGTACATGGCCTCGAACATGCCCGTCAACGAACTCGAACCGACGCCCGAACTCGTCAGTGCGATAATCAAGGGCGCGCGCCTCGCCCTCGACGGCAAGCCGGCCCCCCATGACCAGGAAAAAATCCGGCCCGACATGGAGCGCGTGCTCATGGCCCGCCAGATGGCTTACCAGGCGAAGGCCAAGGCCAAGGCCGAGGAGGAATCCACGAAGTTTTTTGCCGAAGTCAAAGCCAGGCCCGGCGCGGTGGTCCTCCCCAGCGGCGTGGTTTACGAAATCGTCAGGCCCGGCGAAGGCGCCTTCCCGACAGCCGCCGACACCGTGAAGATCAACTACGCCGGCACGCTTGTCGACGGCAAGGAATTCGACAGCTCCTACAAGCGCGGCGAACCCGCCGAGTTCCCGCTGTCGGGCGTCATCCCCGGCATGACCGAGGGTCTCCAGAAGATCAACAAAGGCGGCAAAATCAAAATCTACATTCCGTCCGAACTCGGCTACGGCGAACGTCCGCCTCCGTCGATTCCTCCCTTTGCGACGCTGGTGTTTGAAGTCGAACTCCTCGACATCATCCCGCCGCAAGTCCCGGAGTCGATGCTCGAAGCCGCGCCTGTTGCCGTCCCCGTCCCGACTCCCGCTCCGGCCTCGTAGTTCCGCATGCGAAGTAAGCGCGCGTGGCGAATCCAAACGGCGAATCCAAACGACAAATTCAAATAACGAATCCAAACAAAAGCCCTCCGCGAAAAACGCGGGGGGCTTTTTTTGTTTTGCGAGTGAAGGGTGGCAAATATATATACAGGACTATTATTGAAAGGGTGTAATTGCGGAAGGTAGCTACGGCGAAGCCGTTGCCTATTGAAGCCCAAGGCTGGCGACAACGTCGCCTGCCTTGGGTAATCCGATAATAATCACACAACCCCAACGGGGTTGC
>JAISGL010000291.1 GCA_031263125.1 Opitutaceae bacterium
TACGCAGCCGGCAGATTTTGCAGGGCCTGACCTTGTGTCAGGCCGCGAATTACCAGTGTGGCCTCCCATGCGTGCGCGGCCTGACACAAGGTCAGGCCCTACGTGCCGCGTAACATCAGTAATTAAGCAGCATTGGGGTTAGCCCGAATTCCGCAGTTGGAACGAACGGCGAAAAAACTTTCAGAGGAGAGCGGTTTTTTGTCCGGGTGCATTTCATAGGGAAGCGTTATTGCGCGGGGCATGTAGTGCCGAAAATGCAACCTCCTGTTTATCAACAATCGCAGTTCTCGAACTGCGGAACTCGGGGTGACTGACGCACAACGTGTCGCAAGGCCGACTGGCGGACGTCAGTTCAATTTTAGAAAATTCTCCAGGATTTTCATCCCGCCTTCCGTCGCGATTGACTCGGGGTGGAATTGCACGCCCCAGACGGGGAGCGTCCTGTGGCGCAGGCCCATGATTTCGCCTTCACCGGTTTCGGCGGTGATGTCGAGGCAGTCGGGCAGGGTGGGGCGGTCGACGAGCAGCGAGTGATAGCGCGTCGCGAGAAATCCCTGCGTCATGTCGCGAAACACGTCCGTGTTTTTGTGGCGGATCGGCGAGGTTTTGCCGTGCATGAGGCGGCCGGCGCGCACGACGCGTCCGCCGAAAAAGTGTCCGATGCACTGGTGCCCGAGGCACACGCCGAGCAGCGGGCGCACGCCCGCAAAGGCCCGGATGATTTCGAGCGACACGCCGGCCTCGCCTGGTGAACATGGCCCCGGCGAAATCAGCACGCGGTCGGGCTTGAGCGCGAGCGCCTCGGCAGGCGTGATCCCGTCGTTGCGAAACACGCGCTGTTCCACGCCCAGCTGCCCGAAATACTGGACGAGATTGTAGGTGAACGAGTCGTAGTTATCGATGACGAGTAGCATGGCGGAAACAAAACACAGCATTTTGCGCGCCGGTCAAGTGGCCGCATCGCTCGCTGAATCGCCCGCCGGATCGTTCGTTGGATTGTTCGCCGGATCGCCTGCCGGATTGCTCGCCGGATCGCGCGTTGCATTGTCCGCGCCATCGTCCGCGCCGCGCGTGGCAAATTTTTTCCAAATCGCAACCAGCACGACGACTGTCACCCAGCCCAGCAGCGCCGATATGGCGACATCCGCCGGCCAGTGCATGCCCAGCGCCAATCGCGTGAATTCGACTGCGACCGCCCACAACGCAACAGCACAGCACACCACGCGCCCGCCGCGTCCCCGCGCCCACAGCAGCGCCGCACCCAGCATCGTCCAGACCGCGACAAACGCCGTGTGCCCCGATGGAAACGAAAAACCCGTCTCGGATTTCCAATGCTCGCGCAACACCGCCGGCACGCGCGGTTCGGACGCGAGATTTTTTTCGATCCACGCCGCCCGCGTGTCGCGCGGCATTTTATAAAACACATCGCTGTCCAACGCGCGGGTTTGCCCAAGCCACACGACATAGGGGCGCGGTTCCCGGACTATGTTTTTCAGCAGGGATTTGATGCCCTGCGCGCATCCAACCGCCGCCGTGCCCAACACTATAAATGCGATTATTTCTCGCAGCCGCGCCGGTTTTATTAAAAACAAAAACAATACCGCGAGCACACCGCTCGTCGCAATCACGCAGGGGAATCCCGCGCTGTCGGTCACAATCACGGCTGCCGTGATCCACGCGCCTCCATCGGGCGCCCAGCACCAGCCGGCGATCCACGCCATCAGTGCGGGCACAATCAACACCGCCGCCGCGATTCCGGTCGAAACGATGAGACGGCGCGGACTGATCGCGTTGGTCGCTGCGAGGAAGGTTTTGATTTGGTTCACCGGGACACTATTGAACGCACAAAATATAATTGGAAATCTTTTTGATGCGCTGGTTGCAGAAATAAAGTCACATGACACATGGTATTTCTGGTGGGATTGATTTTCCCCGGCAAAAACAAACTTTATAGTAATTTCTTCAAACGCGCGATGGTTTTGGGTTCGACGCGATGCGTCAAACTATGTTCCCAAAGGCGGATGACGCGCCATCCCGATGCGCGCAACATGCGGGTGACAGCGCGATCTCGCCGTTGATTGCGAAGAATCTTGGCATCCCAGTATTCACGCCGGGACGATGGGCGGCGATAATGTTCAGGGCATCCGTGCCAAAAGCACCCGTCGACGAAAATTACAATGCGCTTTTGGGGAAATACAAAGTCAGGATTTCCATGCAGCGGATATTTGCGGCGCCAGCCCGTGATTTTACTGGCACGGAAAATGGCGATCAGGCGTTTTTCGGTGCTTTCATTTGCGGAGCTGCGCACGGCTCGCATAATGGCTGATCGTTTTCGCTTGGAAAATACGTCGGACATTTTTTTGCCGCGGGTCTTATTGTCCGGCTATTTCGATTTTGAGCGACGGATCGGTTTCATGTGCTTCGATCAACTCGTTATACCTTGTGAGCAATTCGGTTGTCCTGGGCAGGTGGTTTTTGGCTGAAAACAAAGCACGCTCATAGAGATTGGCCGCCAAAAATTGTTCAATATCCAACACGTCCAGCCGTGAACTGATGTTTGCCTGTTCAGCAAGGGTGTCGGCAAAGGAAGTTTTTTTGGTGGTGGTTATGATGAGCGGACGCAGACCGGCGGCCAGGTTGCGGGCGCATTTGGCGACCAGCGCCTCACTGGGATGCGTTGTGACGTGTATTGCAACATCTCCCAATATAAAGTCTCCCGCGCGTCCCTCGGCTTCGTCCGCCTCTGAGGCTGAGTGGTGCGTTATTTTTCCTTTTCCCATTACAATATCGAGTTTTGCCCCGACAAGGTGTTGCAGCATGGCGCCTTCATGCCGGGAGCCTGGCAGTTTCGACTGGCGCTCATGCGCCTGGTCGAGGACTTTGCGCACGGCTGCGCGCACCGACAGTGCGGCGTCCGCGTGAAACCTGAATGGTTTCCCCGCAAAGAATTCATATACGCGTTTCACCCAGAATTTTTCGATGGCGTCGAGGTCAACCGGCGCGTCCAGGCTGTTGAGAAGATTGACATACAGCCGCATGTTATCGATCGAGCCGCGCGACGTTCGCCCGCCTTCTTCAGCGAGGGTTCGCATGATGCCGTGCCTGGCAAGTATTGCCTGCACGCCGGCTTTGCCCAGCCCTTCCACCTGTCCGCCTTTGTGGGTGACGAGCTTGCCGGGATCGAGCGGCAATCCTTTGTGTTGTGCGCGCTCAGTGATTATCAGGGCGACGCACAGGCCGCCTTGGCGTTTGAATTGGGGCTGTTTCGCAAAGTTCGAAAGTTGCAGCAGCAAGGGGTTCTTCATAAGCGTGATGGTTTTGAGTGGGTTGACATTGAATATGCTCCGCCAAAGGCGTCAATAAAGTATCGCCCAAATGTGAGACAACTGGAACACACAGCCCGTCTCCGACCAAGTCGTAGGCGTCATTATACGAATCCGGAAGCCAATAATTATCCGGAAGACCTTGCAATCGCGCGGCCTCGCGAGGCGAAAGCAGCCGGGTTCGCACCGATGCTCCATTTGCTTCGATTACGATTTGTTTTGATGAGCCGCCGCCGGCGGTGCGCAGGCATCCCGCGATGCCGTCGAAGCGCACTTCCAGCCGTTGCATTCCCGCGCGGGTTCTCCTGTAACCAAATCCTATGATTCGACGGCCCATGGATTGCGCATGTGCGAGACGCTGCCGGTGCGTCGCATTCATCAGGCTGATCAAGTAACTGGTTTTTTCCCTGGAGTCCCAATCGATCCACTTGTCCGGGGAGACATTGATCAGCGTTTCCGCCGTCGGCACTTTGTATATTGGGGCGGGCATCGTCCACCATATCCAGGCATCCTGGGTGTGGGATGGCAAATTGCGGTAGGCATTTATCACCGCATCGGTATGCCAGTTTGAATCGGGGATGCTGCGATAAAGCCCTTTGGGCAGGGATATATTGGCGCGCACTCCAATAATAAAAAGACGTGGTCGCGATTGAGGCGTCCACCGTTGGGCATCCATTACCAAAGCGCCAAAGCGATAGTTTGCGTCGAGCATGGCTTCCGTGATGGCGCGCAAATCCGCTCCATTGTTGGAAGTGAGCGCGCCCACGACATTTTCCAGCACAACGATGGGAGGACGGGTTTCTTTTATCAAGCGCCAGAATGGCCAGAATGTGCCGGAGCGCGTGCGATCAGCGTCGTGAATGGAACCAATGCCGGATTGTTCGCCCGCAAGCGAAAGATCCTGGCATGGAAATGATCCCCATGCCATTTCCGCCGCAGGCAAACCGGCCGCTTTTACGCGCGCAATGTCTTTGACTTCCAAATTGGAAGCCCCCCAGTTTTTCGCATAAACACCGGCTTTACTTTCGCAAAAATCATTGGCCCAAACGGAATCCCATTTGCGGGAAAGACCTGCCCGGGCCATGCCACCTCCGGCAAAAAATTCCAAAAAACGAAAACGCGTGGAAACGCCATAATGCGCTTGCTCTTCGCAAACGGCGTATGTTTTTCGCTTCTGCTGGTACTTTGTTTTCATTGTTTCGGATCGTTTTGCATCCAAGGACAAAAAAATGCAGGGGTTTGTCAAACGGGGATGCGTTGGCTTGCGTTGGCTTGCTCAAACAGATTCAGGCAATCCATCCTTCTCAATCGAACACCACCGTTTTGTTTCCGTAGATGAGCACGCGGTGGTCGAGGTGCCAGCGGACGGCCTGGGCGAGGACGATTTTTTCCAGGTCGCGGCCTTTGCGGATCAAATCACCAACGCTGTGGCGGTGGGTGACACGGGCGACGTCCTGCTGGATGATCGGGCCGTCGTCGAGCACGGGGGTCGCATAGTGCGCGGTGGCGCCGATGAGTTTCACGCCGCGCGTGTGCGCCTGATGATACGGCTTGCCGCCGGCGAAGGCGGGCAGGAACGAGTGGTGGATGTTGATGACGGGGAATGCCGCCTTGCCAAGAAAATCAGCCGAGAGCACTTGCATGTAACGCGCCATGATGACGAGTTCGACGCCGAGCTTTGCCATCAGGTCAAGTTGCGCGGATTCGGCGGCGGCTTTTGCGCCGGCTGTCACGGGAATGTGATAATAGGGCAGTCCGTAGCCTTTCGCGGCGGGTTCGAGGTCGCGATGATTTGATACAACGGCTATAATATCACAGGGGTAGTCCCCTGATTTCCAACGAAGCACAAGATCATGAAAACAGTGGTCGAACTTTGATACAAAGATGGCGACGCGCGTGCGGTGCGAGGCATCGGCGACGTGCACGTTCATGCCGAGGCTTTCGGCGAAGCGGCGGAAGAGCGAGCCGTCGGACGCGAGACCTTTGGCAGTGGCCGTCCACTCGATGCGCTGGAAAAAGATTTCGGCCTGCATGTCGCGGTGCTGGTCGGCGTGGAGGATGTTGCCGCCGTTTTCATAAATCCAGCCGGAGGTTTTGGCGACGAGTCCGGGCTGGTCGTGGCCGTGAAGGAGGGCGACGAGAGTTGTGTCAGTGGTATTATTGTCGGATGACATGGATGGTTTGGCGAAAATGTTTTTGATTATATATAAACCTGGCGCGTCGAAGCCGCAACTAAAGATGGGGTGATTTAGGAAAAGGGCTGAAAAGCTGAAGGACTGAAAGGCTGAAAAGTTGGGGGGGCTGAAGATTTGAAGGATTGTTTCAGCCCTTCAGCTTTTCAGCCTTTCAGCCCTTTATTTTATGCTCCGAAGAATTTCAGGATTTTGTGGAGGGATTTTATCAATGTTTCGATTTCATCGGGCGTGTTGTAGATGTAGAAACTCGCGCGGGTGGTGCTGGTGAGGCCGAGTTTGCGCATGAGCGGCTGGTTGCAGTGGTGGCCGCCGCGCAGGGCGATGCCGTCCTGGTCGGCGAAGGTGACTATGTCGTGCGCGTGGACGTCCTTGAAGGCGAAGCTCACGAGGCCGCTACGCTTGCTGTTTTGCACGGGGCCGAGGATGCGGATGCCGGGCAGCGTCGCGAGCGCGGCGCGGGCTTGCGCGGCGAGTCCGTCGTCGTGCGCGGCGATGAGGGGGCGTCCGATGGCGTCGAGGTAATCCATCGCGGCGTGCAGGCCGATGGCGCCGGAGACGTCGGGCGTGCCGGCCTCGAAGCGTTCGGGGGAGGGTTTGTAGGTGGTGTCGAAATATCCGACGCTGGCGATCATGCCGCCGCCGCCCTGCCAGGGGGGCATGGCGTCGAGGAGCGCGCGGCGTCCGTAGAGAACGCCGATACCGGTGGGGCCGCACATTTTGTGCCCGGAGAAGGCGAGGAAATCGCAGCCGATGGCGCGCACGTCGAGCGGTTCGTGTCCGATGGATTGCGCGGCGTCGACGAGCGTGAGCGCGCCGGTTTTTTTCGCGCGGGCGCAGAGGTCGTTGACCGGATTGATG
Source organism: Opitutaceae bacterium (assembly GCA_031263125.1). Taxonomy (GTDB): domain Bacteria; phylum Verrucomicrobiota; class Verrucomicrobiia; order Opitutales; family Opitutaceae; genus Ereboglobus. The sequence continues at coordinate 6,377 of JAISGL010000291.1, forward strand.
ACGCCGAGGGTGTTCGAGATGTGCGTGAAGGCGAAAATCTTCACCTCGGGCGTGAGGAGTTTGTCGAGCGCGTCGAGGTCGAGTCCGTGCCGGGCGTTTTCGCCGGCAACGGGCACGTAGCGGAGTGTCGCGCCGGTGCGTTGCGCGAGTTGCTGCCAGGGCACGAGGTTGGAGTGGTGCTCCATTTCGGTGATGAGGATCACGTCGCCGGGGCGCAGGTTGGCGGCGCCCCAGCTTTGCGCGACGAGGTTGATCGACTCGGTCGTGCCGCGCGTGAAAACGATTTCGGCGGGGTCGGCGGCGTTGATGAATTTCGCGGTGCGGGCGCGCGCGGCCTCAAAGCCGTCGGTCGCGCGCATGGAGAGCGCGTGGAGTCCGCGGTGGACGTTGCTGTTGTCGCATTCGTAGTAGCGCGCGAGCGCATCGATGACGGCGCGCGGCTTGTGCGACGTGGCGGCGTTGTCGAGATAGACGAGCGGATGCGCGCCGACGTTCTGGTGAAGCGTTGGGAAATCGGCGCGAAGCCGTGAAAACGAGGCGTATGGCTCTGTCATGAATCTTGTGGAAAACGGAGAAGCTATTTGTCCGCCTGGTGAAATGCCA
>JAISGL010000314.1 GCA_031263125.1 Opitutaceae bacterium
GATTTTCGGGTGGCAGTGGCCGAGCGTGGTCACGTAGATGCCGGACGAAAAATCAATGTATTCGTTTCCGTCCACGTCGCGCAGCACGCAGCCCTCGCCGGATTCAAACGCGACCGGGAAAAGTTTCACCTGCCCGCTCAGCCCCTTGAAATGCCGGGTGCAGCGTTCGTGCCAGTGCCGCGACCGCGGCCCCGGCGGCGGGACCGGCAGGTGCGGAACGCGTGACAAATCCACGCGCCCCCATTCGAGGGTGGAGAAGGTGTTGCCGCCGGATGTGTTGCCGTCGGGTGTGTTGTCGCTGGATGTATTCATGGAGGGAAATCGAAACCGTTTTGGAATGTTTGGAAGGGAAACCGCCACGCGCGCGATGCGGACTGCGCGTCGCGCGCCAGTGGTTTGATGATGCGCGACATCACATCCCGAAATGTTTGATTTTGTCAATAGCGAAATAAAAATAACAAAAAATAACATTGCCGACGCCGGCGTTTTTTCCCTAATTCGGAAGTCGACGGACGCAACCCGCTCGCAAAATCTTCCGCAAAACCTCCCGCAAAACTTCTCGCAAAACATCCCGCACATTTCCTCACACATTTTCCCGCGCCATTTCCCAATCGCCATGCAACCAGCCTCTCCCTCGTCCCAGCCTTCTCAGCCTTCCCAGCCCTCTCAGCTTTCCCAGCCTTCCCGGCCTTCCCGCTCCGCCTACTTCTACCGCTTACCCCGCTCCTCCCGACCCTTCCGACCCTCCCGCTCCTCCCGCTCCGCCCAGCCCGCGCGCCAGCGTGTTTTCCTTGCCGGCGCCGCCACGCGCAACATCACGCCCGCCGACGGCGTTTTCCTCTTCGGCTACCCGCATGTGCCGCGCGCCGCCACCGGCGTCCACGACCCGCTCGAAACCTCCGCGCTCTACCTGTGCGACGCGGATGGGCGCGCGTTGCTGTTCATCTCCAGCGACCTCATCTTCGTCGGCAAACAACTCGCCGCCGACGTGCGCCGCCGCGTCCACGACGCCACGGGCGTGCCGGTGGAGGCAATCGCCGTGACCGCCACGCACACCCATTCCGGCCCGGTCACGGTGGACTGCATCAGCAACTCCGCCGACCCCGTCGTGCCCAAGGCCGGCGAAGCCTGCCTCGCGCACATCGCGGACAAAATGGTCGAGGCCGCGCTCACCGCCATCGCCGGCGCCGTCCCCGCCGAACTCGGCCTCACCGTCGCCGACGGCACCGGCACCGGCACCAACCGCCACGACCCCGCCGGCCCCGCCGACCCCGCCACGCCCGTGCTGCTTGTCCGCCGCGCCGGAGCCGGCGCGCCCCTCGCCTGCATGATTGTCCACGCCATGCACCCCACCGTGTTGCACGAGGACTCGACCCTCATCAGCGCGGACTTCCCGCACTTCACCCGCGCGCGTCTGCGCGAACGCGGCCTCGTGCCCGCCACCTGCCCGATACTCTGGCACAACGGCGCCTCCGGCAACCAAAGCCCGCGCCACGTCGCCCGCGCAAACACCTTCGCCGAGGCGCGGCGCATCGGCGCATTGCTCGGCGACGCCATCGCGGACGCCGTCGCCGGCGGCGCCACCGCAACCAGCGGCACGGATGCCGCCGCAACCGTCAGCGCAACTGCCGGCGCGAATGCCGCTGCAACCGCCGCCACGAATGCCGCCGTCGTCGCTGCGAATGCCGCCGCAACTGCCGGTGCCAGCGCGAATGCCGCCGCTGCTGCGAATACCGCCGCTGCCGCCGCCGCCATCGCCTTTCACGCCGACTGGACGCTCGCCGCCCGCCACGCTTTCGCGAATCTGACGCCGCGCAAAATGCCGGCGTTGCGCGCCGCCGAGGCAGCCGCCCGCGTTGCCCGCGCCCGCCTCGATCACCTCGCGAAATCAAACGCCCCCCGCGCGCAAACGCGCACCGCCGAGTGCGATTGGTTCGGCGCCGCGGAAACCGTCGTGCTCGCCCGCGCCGCCAAAAGCGGACACCTCGCACGCCTCGCCGCGGACTATTCGCCCGCGGAAATCCAGTTGCTCGAAATCGGCCCGTGGAAATTCGTCACATGGCCCGGCGAGTTTTTTGTTGAGTACGCCCTCGAAGTGCGCGCCCGCGATCCGCGCGCCTTTGTCATCACCTGCGCCAACGGCGAATTGCAGGGCTACATCGTCACGTCCGACGCCGCCGCGCAAAACACCTACGAAGCCGCCAACGCCCTCTTCGCCCCGGAAAGCGGACGCAGCGTGGTGGACGCCACGCTCCGGCTCCTGCAAATCGCCGCCGCCACCGCCGCTGCCGCCGTCATCACCACCGCCGCCGCCGGCACGCCCGGAATATAACAAACGCAAACCCGCGCACGCGCAAAGGCACCCATGCACCCGCCCCTGCTACTCGGCATAGACCTCGGCACCTCCTACTTCAAAGTCGGACTCTTCGATGCCGCCGGCGCGCTCAAGGGCCTTGGCCGCGTCGCCGTCGCCGCGCACTCGCCCGCGACCGGCCGGCAGGAACTGCCCGTGCCGGTTTTCTGGAAACACCTCCGCGACGCCTTCGCCGAGGCGCTCGCCGCCGCCGGCGCACGCGCCGCCGGCATCGCCGGCCTTTCCTACTCCTCGCAAGCCAACACCTTTCTCCTGCTCGACGAACACGACGCCCCGCTCACCCCGCTCATCCTCTGGACCGACGACCGCGCCGCGCCGCTCGCGCCGCGCCTCGCCGCATTTTCCCAAAAACCGGAATTCGCGCAAACCACCGGCATCCCCGGATTCACCAACCGGCACGCCGCCGCGAAACTGCTCTGGTTTCAGCGCAACCACCCCGCGCTCTGGTCGCGCGCCCGCCGCGTGATGACGCTCCCCGACTACGTCACCTTCGCCCTCACCGGCGTGCGCGCCGGCGACGCCAGCACCGCCGCGCTCCTCGGCCTGACCGACCACCGCGCAAAAACCTGGTGGCCTGCCGCGCTCGACGCCTGCGGTCTCGACCCGCGCCAGCTCTCCGCCCCGCTCGCCCCCGGCGCCGCGTGCGCCGAAACCACCGCCCGCGCCCCCGGCCTGCTCGGCGTGCCGGCTGGCGCGAAGTTCGCCGTCGGCGGGCTGGACCACCACGTCGCCGCCATCGGCTCCGGCCTTGGCCGGCTTGCCGATATGAGCATATCCACCGGCACCGTGCTCGCCGCCATCGCGCTCACCCCCGAAGTATGCCCCGCGTCCGGCTGCATCCACGGCCCCCACGCCGGCCACAACGGCTTTTACCGCCTCGCCTTCGACCCCGACGGCGCCGGCCAGCTCGAAACCTACCAACGCCAGCACGCGCCCCACCTCACCATCGCGCAACTCATAACCCTCGCCGAAAACCCAACCACCGCCGCGACCGCCGCCGGCACCGCAACAATCGCCGCCGGCAGCGACGCCGCAACAACCGCCGCTGCCACCGGTGCCGCAACAACAACCGCTGCCGCCGCCGCCGCTGCTGCCGATGCCGCCGCCGATGCCGACGCCGCCCGCCACGGCGCAGCCGTGCGCGAAATCCTCGAACGCACCGCCGCCACGCACCGCCGTCTCGTCGCCACCGTCGCCGGTGGCGCGAACGTCGCCACCGCCGCCACCGCCGCGAGCGCAGCCACCGCTGCGGACACAGCCACCGCCGCGGACGCCTGCAAAGTTTCCCACGTGGTTGCCACCGGCGGCGGCACGCGAAGCGAACTCTGGTTGCAAATCAAAGCCGACGCCCTCGGCATCCCCGTTGTCACCACCACCTGTCCCGAGCGCGCCTGCCTTGGCGCGGCGATGTTTGCCGCCGTCGCCGCCGGCCTTCATCCCGACCTGGAAACCGCCGCCCGCGTCATGGTGCACGAAAACCGCGCCTATTTCCCAGCGAGGCAAAAACCTGAAAACCCGTTTCGAGCGTAAGCGACAGTCTGCCAAACCTGAAAGCCTGAAACAAATCAGCACCCTTCAACCGCCACCCGTCACCCTTCATCCTTCCGACCTTCATCCTTCCACCCTCCATCCTTCCGACCTTCAGCCTTCAGCCCTTCAGGCCTTCAGAACTTTTTCCCATGCCCGCCGCCACATCCGCCATCGAACTCCCTTACGGACGCACCACGCTCGCCTTGCACGCCGACGCCGGCGACGGCGTCGATGTTCTCCAATCGCGACTCGACACCTGCGCGCCGCCCGCCGGCGAGGCCGCGCTTGTCCGCGACGCGCTCGCGCGCCCCATCGGCTCGCCGACGCTCCGCGAACTCGCCGCCGGAAAACGCCGCGTCACCATCCTCATCAGCGACCACACGCGACCGGTGCCAAGCAAGTTGCTGCTGCCTCCCATGCTCGCCGAAATCCGCGCCGGCGCGCCCGCCGCCGACATCACGCTGCTCGTCGCCACCGGCTGCCATCGCGGCTCCACGCCCGCCGAACTCCGCGAAAAACTCGGCTCGGACATTTTCCGCCGCGAAAAAATCGTCATGCACGATTGCGACGACCGCGCCAGCCTGTGCGCCCCCGGCACGCTGCCCTCCGGCACCCCGCTCACGCTGAACCGGCTCGCGGCCGGGGCGGACCTGCTCGTCGCCGAGGGCTTTGTGGAGCCGCATTTTTTCGCGGGATTTTCCGGCGGACGAAAAAGCGTGCTGCCCGGCGTCGGCGGACGCGAAAGCATCATGGGCAACCACTGCGCGGAATTCATCGCGCACCCCGCCGCGCGCGCGGGCGTGCTCGACGGCAACCCGATTCACCGCGACATGATGCGCGCCGCCGACCTCGCGCGACTCGCGTTCATTGTCAATGTTGTCCTCGGCAACAACGGACGCGTCATCCACGCCGCCGCCGGCGCGCACGGGGCGGCGCACCGCGCCGGCGCCGCTTTTCTCAAAAACCTCTGCGGCGTCTCGCACGCGCCGGCGGACATCGTCGTCACCACCAACGGCGGCCACCCGCTCGACCAAAACATCTACCAGGCCGTGAAAGGCATGACCACGGCGGAGGCGCTCGTGCGGCCCGGCGGCGTCATCATCATGCTCGCGCGTTGCGGCGACGGACACGGCGGCGAAGAATTTCACCGCACCTTCAAACAGGCAAAAACGCCGGCGGCATTATTAAAACGCCTGCTGGCGGCGCCGCGCGAAAAAACAATCCCCGACCAATGGCAGTCGCAAATCCTGGCGCGCGTGCTGGTGAAGGCGAAAGTCATATTTGTGTCCGGCGCCGATGCCGGCCTCGTGCGCGACTTCCACCTCATCCCCGCCGCCACGCCCGACGACGCGCTGCGCATGGCGCGCGGGATGATCGGCAAAAAAACCCCGGACATCGTCGTCGTGCCGAACGGCGTTTCCGCGATTGTGGAACAACCGCCGCCAGACAGGCCGGCATGAACTGGCCGGAATATTTTCACCCAGTCATGAACACCATGAATACCATGAACACCATGAACACCACCGGCGCCACCAAACGCCTTGATCAAAAAATCGCCCGCATCCGCGAAGGCCGCGCCACCGCCGCCGACTTCATCATAGCCGACGCCAAGGACGCCGACATGGCCTTCGGCATCACCGCCCCCGGCCCCGCGCCCACCGCCTGCGCGTGGGGTCGCGACGCCAGATTCTGCCACACCGAATCCGCCGCCGCCTGCTGGAAAACCCTCGCCGACTACCGCGCGCAAATCCGCGAAGTCATCGCGCAGGACATCGTGGACATCATGCTCCTCTCCGCCTCCAACCTCGAACACCTCGCCATGCGCGGACGCCTCTTTGAAAACTCCGCCATCACCCCCGCCGCGCGCGCCAACGACACCACCGACATCTGGGCTGTGCGCGGCGGCAAATACGCCACCCACCCCTCGCGCGCCTTTCGCACCGCTTCGCTCGACCACATCAAATACGGACGCCTCCCCGCCCCCGGCGAAACCCGCGACTACACCGCCCCCGCCACCGGCGCCGACCTCGGCCTCTACTCAATCACCTTCACCAACAACATCGACTGGGACTACTACGCGCTCGAAGCCTTCCACGCCTTCCGTCACGAAGCCGAGCAAAAGCGCTTCCGCTATTTCCTCGAAGTCTTCAACCCCAACGTCAACCCCGCCATCCCCGACCGCACCGTCGCCGCCTTTCTCAACGACCACATCGTGCGCACCCTCGCCGGCGTGACGGACGTCGGCCGCCCGCTCTTCCTCAAAATCCCCTACAACGGCCCCGGCCCGCTCGAAGAACTCGTCGCCTACGACCCCGGCGTCATTGTCGGCATCCTCGGTGGAGGCGCCGGCACCACGCTCGACGCCTTCCAACTCATCCACGACGCGCAAAAATACGGCGCCCGCGTCGCGCTCTTTGGACGCAAGATCAACCTCTCCGAGCACCCGCTCACCTTCATCCAGTATCTCCGCCGCATCACCGACGGCGTGATCGCCCCCGCCGAGGCGGTGAAAGCCTACCACGCCGACCTCGACCACCTGGGCATCAAACCCCAGCGCCACCTCAGCGCCGACCTCCGCCAGACAACAACGCCGCAAAGCTACCGTTAGCGGGAGCGGGTGTGCGGTTTGGAAAAATCAGCCAGATCGGCCAGATCAGCCAGATCAGCCAGATCGGCCAGATCAGCCAGAAATCGTCCAGCGCAGCCTCAGATCAGCCCGAGTGTTTGCGCGAGTTTGGGCAGGCAGGCTTCGAAATTCACGCCGTAGCGTTTTTCGGTGCCGGCTGCCTTTGTGCGCCTGATGCTCGCGACCGTGAAATCCACCGCGATCCGGGACGCGGCATGCAGGTTTTTGCCGTTCATCAACGCGCCCATCAGCACGCTTCCGAAGACATCGCCCGTGCCGTGAAAATAGCCTTCGATGCGTTCGCCGAAGGCGTAGTCGGTTTTTTGGGTTTTGGCATCGTGACAGGCGACGCCGAGTTCCCTGCCGTCGAAGTGGACGCCGGTGATGACGATTTTTGGCACGCCGAGCGCGGCCAGTTTCACGAGCAGGTTTTCGATGTATGCTTTTGTGTAGGGGCCGGGTTTGTAAGGTTCGCCAACCAGCAGGCAGGTTTCCGTGATGTTGGGAATGATGATGTCGGCTTTCTGGCAGAGTTTGCGCATCTCCGCGGGAAACGCGGGCGTGAAAATTTTATACAGTTCCCCGTCGTCGGCCATGACGGGATCGACAAGGATGAGCGTGTCCGCGGACTTCAGTTTTTCAAATGCCCGCCCGATCAGTTCGATTTGCTGAAACGATCCCAAAAAGCCGGTGTAGATGCCGTCGAAGCGGAGGTGGAGCGACTGCCAGTGTTTCACGATGGGGTCGATATCGTCGGTCAAATCGCGGTAGGTGAAGCCGGTGAAGCCGCCGGTGTGCGTGGACAGAATGGCCGTTGGCAGCACGCTGGTTTCGACTCCGGTGGCGGAGATGATTGGCAACGCGACCGTGAGGGAGCATTTTCCCACGCCCGAAATATCGTGAATGGCGAGCACTCGTTTTTGCTGATTCATAAGAGCGCCAAGTAGAAACACGATTGCCCCGGCATGGCAAGAGTGAGGGAAGGAGGGAAGGGGAGGGGAGGAAATCCAGGTTCACCCAAGTTCATCTGCGATTGAAAACCTGATTCGGAAAACCAAAACTCGCCGCCACATCATGCTCATCATGCCGGACAAGACGACTTCCACATTTCCCAACATCGCATCTCCCAACATCGCATTTCCCAACATTGTGACCGCCATCGGCGGCACGCCGCTCATAAAGCTCAACCGCATCGCGCAAGGCATGCCGGCCAACATTTACCTGAAGGCCGAATTCATGAACCCCATCGGAAGCGTGAAGGACCGCATCGGACGCGCGATGATCGAGGCCGCCGAGGAGCAGGGCAAGGTGGGGCCGGACGCGGTGATCATCGAGCCGACGTCGGGCAACACGGGCATCGCGCTCGCGCTCGTGTGCGCGCAACGCGGCTACAAGCTCATGCTGACCATGCCCGAGACGATGTCGGTGGAGCGCCGCGTGCTGTTGCGCATGCTGGGCGCGGAAGTCGTGCTGACGCCGGGCGGCGAAGGCATGCCGGGCGCGATCCGCCGCGCGGGCGAATTGATGGCGGAGCACGGCGCGAAGGCATTCATGCCGCAGCAGTTTGACAACCCCGCCAACCCCGAGGCGCACCGGCGCACGACGGCGGTCGAGATATGGGACGCGCTCGACGGCGAGGTGGACGCGTTCGTGGCGGGTGTCGGCACGGGTGGCACGATCACGGGCGTCTCGGAAGTGATCAAGGCGCGCCGCCCGTCAATGCGCGCGTTTGCGGTGGAGCCTGCGGCGAGCCAGGTGCTTTCGGGCGGCAAACCGGG